>DASPXS010000280.1:0-6051 GCA_035637175.1 Haliangiales bacterium
AAAGTCGAATGAGCGCGTCGCAAAATTCTGAGAACGCTGAGACGCGCAGTGTCCGTTCAAGAAGAGGAGCGGATCGGGGCGGGGACGGCTCGTCCCCGAGAGACTTCCCGGCTGCGACAAGACGCAGGGACGAGGCCGTCCCCGCCCCTTTCATGTACCGGTTCATCGGGATGCAATTCGTTCGGGGGCCGATTTGCTTTTCCATTGAGGGTGCTCTAAAGCTATGAGCGCATGATGGCCGGATCCAACGTCGTCGCCATTCGCAATCTGTCGAAGATTTATCGCCAGGGCGAAATCAACGTGACGGCGCTGAACAACATCTCGCTGGATATTCGAACCGGCGAATTTCTCAGTTTGATGGGGCCGTCCGGATCGGGAAAGTCCACGCTGTTGCACATCATCGCCGGAATCGACCGGCCGACCAGCGGCGAGTGTCGTGTCCAGGGCATCGATCTCACACAGTTGAATGAATCGGAACTGGCGGACTGGCGGAACCAGAACGTCGGCTTTGTATTTCAGACATTCAATCTGATTCCCGTGCTGACGGCGTATGAAAATGTTGAATTGCCGCTGTTGTTGACCCGGCTCAGCTCGAAGGAACGGCGCCGTCTGGCCAATACCGCGCTGGAGCTGGTCGGGTTGGCGGACCGGACGCGGCATTTGCCCAAACAACTTTCCGGTGGCCAGGAGCAACGCGTCGCCATTGCCCGCGCGTTGGTGACGGATCCCAGCCTGGTGGTGGCGGACGAGCCGACCGGCAATCTCGATTCCAATTCCGCCCAGGAAGTCTTGACGATTCTGCAATCGCTCAGCCGGCGGGCGGACAAAACGGTCATCCTGGTCACCCACGACCCGAAAGCGGCGGCGTATGGCTCGCGCGCGGTCCACCTGGAAAAGGGAGAACTGCAAAGGAACGGAGAGGCAGGATGAAAGCGTCGCCAATCGTTAAACCGTTGAATCGTTGAACCGTCGAAGCGCAAAGTGTGAATATCGGATCGTTTATCGCGAAAAACGCGTTGCGCAACAAGCGCCGGGCGTTGTTGTCGGTGCTGAGCGTTGCCGTCAGTTTGTTTCTGTTCGTGGTGCTGCTGGTGGCGTTGCGGGAAATTACAACGCCGCCGGAGGACGTGGGCGGCGCGCTGCGCATCGTTGTGCGAAACAAAATTTCTCTGGCCAACCTTTTGCCCGCCCGCCAGCGCTCCATCATCGAACGGATTCCCGGCGTGGAAGCCGCGTCGCCGTTTACCTGGTATGGGGGAAAGTACAAGGACCAGCAGGGCGTCCCCTTTGCCCAGTTCGCGATCGATGCCGCCAAACTGCCGTTGATTTTCACCGAGGTAAAAATGCCGGCCGGCCAATTCCAGACATTCCTGAAAAACCCGCGGACCTGTCTCGTCGGCAAAGACACGGCGGAGAAGTATCATTTGAAAGTGGGGGACAAAATGCCGTTCATCGGCCAGGTCTGGCCCTGCGACCTCGAACTGACCGTGGCCGCCATTTACTCGGGCACGCTCGACGATCGCAACGTCCTGTTTCATCACAAGTATCTCGACGAGGCCTCGGGCGCCGAGGGATGGGTGGGGACCTGGTGGGTCAAAGTGCGCTCGATCGAGGACATGCCGCGGGTGATCGCGGCCATCGACAAGGCATTCGCCAACACGTCGGCCGAGGTGCGCGCGGAAAGCGAACGCGCCTTTCAGCTCAGCTTTGTCTCGATGTGGGGCAATATCAGATTCCTCGTCCGATTGATTTGTTCGGTTGTCGTCTTCACCCTGCTGCTGGTGTCGGCCAGCACGATGAGCATGGCGATTCGCGAGCGGTTCTGCGAACTGGCCGTGCTCAAAGCGCTGGGCTATCGCCGCCGCGAGCTGTTCGCCTTCATCCTCGCGGAAAGTTTCGGTCTGGCGATGACCGGGGCGGTGCTCGGTGTGCTCGGCGCCTGGGCGTTTTCCTTGAACGCGAAAGCCCTGACCAAAGGGGTGTTTATTTACTTTGAATTGACCCCGAGAATCGCGGCGCTGGCCTTCACGGTGGCCGGCCTGCTGGGGATCGTTGCCAGCATCGCCCCCTCCATCGCTGTGGCGCGAACGAGCGTGGTGATGGGACTGAAAACGCTCGATTGAACCGGGACGAAAAATGGCGCTGCCGATCAAATACAACGTCAGGAACGTGTTCGTCCGTTGGCGCGCGACCGTGGCTTCGGTGTCGGGCGTGGCATTGATTGTCTGGGTTTACGTCGTGGTGCAATCG
This sequence comes from Haliangiales bacterium, assembly GCA_035637175.1. Classification (GTDB taxonomy): domain Bacteria; phylum Verrucomicrobiota; class Verrucomicrobiia; order Limisphaerales; family AV2; genus AV2. Next base: position 2,251 of record DASPXS010000280.1, read on the forward strand.
CTGGCCGTCGGACTTGAAAAATCGAGCGGCAACACGGGCGATCCGCGCAATGTCATGATCGTCCGGAAGGGTTCCACCGCCGAATCGAGCAGCATCGTGACGCGCGAACAGTTCAGGCTGATGCTCTATTGGCCGGAGATCGCCCGCGATGCGGAAGGGCGCCCGCTGGTGTCGGCGGATGTGATTGTGCTGGTCAGCCTGCCGCGGCGGCCGCCGCAGCCCCATGCCTCGTGGTACGTCCAACTGTGGCGGCGCGCGGCGGAATTGTCCGGCTCAAAAGAGGGCGTGGCAAAGGCGCGCGACCAGGGATCGGGCGAAGCCAATGTGCTGGTACGCGGACTTTCGGCGTCGGGCAAGGAATTGCGTCCGCAGGTCGCGCTGGTTGCCGGGCGGTGGTTCGCGCCCGGCAAGCGCGAAGTGGTCGTGAGCCGCCGGCTGGCGGCCCGGTTCGCCAACTTTGAAATCGGCGATCGGTTCCTCACCGCCGGCCAGTGGTTGACCGTTGTCGGGTGGATGGATGGCCGCGCCAGCGCATTTGATTCGGAGATCTGGATGGACGTGGATCAGACCCGCGAGATTTTTGATCGGGAATATTATTCCAGCGTCCTGGCGCGGGTGAGCGATGATGCGGCGGCAAAGTCGCTGGAGGCGAAGGTCGAGTCCGACAAGCGGCTGCCCTTGCGGGCCATTGGCGAGACGGACTACTATGCGGCACAGACCATGACCGCCGTGCCGATTCGCATCCTCGGTGATCTGCTGGCCACGGCCATGTCCGTCGGTGCCGTGTTCGCGGCGATGAATACCATGTACGCGAGTGTCGGCGCCCGGACGCGCGAGATCGGCACGCTCCGTGTGCTGGGATTCCGGCGTCGCACGATTCTGGCCAGCTTCATCCTGGAGGGCGCAATCCTGGCACTGGCGGGCGGGGCGGTGGGATGCCTGGTTTCACTGGGGTGGAATGGCATTTCAACGGGAACGATGAGTTTCGAAACATTCAGCGAAGTCGTTTTCAATTTTCGCGTCACGCCCTGGCTCCTGGGGAAAGGATTGATTTTTTCGGTGACGGTCGGCGTGTTGGGGAGTTTCCTTCCGGCGTTGCGCGCGTCGCGTCTGCCGGTCATAGCGGCGCTGCGCTCCGTTTGATCGCCCGTAAAAAACTCTGTAGCGGCAGCCATCCTGGCTGCCGTAGAGGGCGGCATCTTGCCGCCCGGACCCAACGCGCGAAACCGGCGACGCATTCCCGCACCCCAAGGTAAGTCCGCCGGGCAGGATGCCCGGCTCTACGGCAGGCAAGATGCCTGCCGCTACGCCAATCAAAAAGTTTTCAACCGCCTGCAAAGCGGAAGTGCGGAAAAAATCGTTTGTGAAACCGAACTTTGCCGCGTTATTCTCGCCCCCGCCAGGTCAAAGCGTGAAGCAACTGAACCAGCCGGTGACGCGTGTTCATGCCATAAGGAATTGGACAGTTCCGCCGCTTTTAATCCTGGTTTCCTTTGCTGTTTTTTGCGTTTGCGCGCAGCCGGTCCCGGCCAACGAGACCGCCGGCACACCCTGGCAGGGCAATCCCGGCGTGACCGAAACCATCGCGGAAATCATGGCGCGCGATACCAGTTCTGTCCCGCTGGACCCGACCGGGGTGCAAGAGCGCCATCCCAGATTGTTTGCCGACCGCAGGCACCTGGGACAAAACCCGGACTCGCCCGCCGTGGCGCAATGGCCTGCGGCGCCGGAGGCGGGCGGGCGTGGCGGCGAGCCTGTCGGTCCGAATACGCCTCAGACGCCCGGGGTGAGTTTCCTGGCGGCGCAACTTTCGGAGTCGGGTTTCATTCCGCCGGACACGCAAGCGGCGGTGGGTCCCGGCCAGATCCTGGTCACTCTGAACGGGCGCATCAAGGTCTTCGACAAGCGCGGGGTCCTGGGAAACCTGAACACCACCAGTGACAATTTTTTCAGCTCGATCACGAGCCTGAGCACCACGGATCCCCGGGCGCGCTACGACCGGCTCTCCGGCCGCTGGTTTGTGGTGATGGTGGACATTCCGAATTCGCGGAAGAACAACCACGTGCTGATTGCGGTGAGCGACGGGCCGGTCATCACCAGCACTTCCAGCTTCACTTTTTTTTCGTTCCAACAAAACAGCGTCAGCCCGAGCGGTGACAACAATCTTTTTGCGGACTACCCGACGCTGGGCATCGACAATCACGCGCTTTACATCGGGGCGAACATGTTCAGCGCGAGCTCGTTTTCCGGGACCACGGGGTTTGTCGTCAACAAATCCAATTTGCTGGCCGGTCAATTGACTGTCACCGCGTTCCGCAGACTGGCCACCGCCACGCAGTCGGGGCCTTACACACCGCAAGGTGTGGATAACGACGATCCGGCGGCGGCGGAAGGTTACTTCATTGGAACGGACACCCGGAGCAACGGCCGCCTGGTGTTGCGGCGCGTTTCCAATCCCGGCGGCACGCCGTCCATCTCGGCCAACATCGACGTCACGGTGCCGACCACGGTGAACCCGATGGGCGGCGTGGTGGCGGAGGGAGTGTCCACTCCGCTCGATGACCTGGATGACCGCCTGTTTGCCGCTCGAATGCACAACGGCAGTCTCTGGACCGCGCACAACATCGAAGTGGATTCGAGCGGGACGGCCAGCAGCGGCGGCGGACGCGACGGGTCCCGCTGGTATGAAATCACCAATCTGACGGCAACGCCGACGCTGCGTCAGTCGGGAACGCTGTTCGATCCGGCCTCGAGCAATCCCTCGAGTTACTGGATTCCCAGTTGCTCGATGTCCGGTCAGGGACACATGGCGCTGGGTTGCAGTGTCGCGGGACCCAACGAATTTGCCGAGATCGCCGCGGCGGGCCGTTTTGCCGGCGATGCCCTCGGCACGTTGCAGGCGCCCACCATCGCGCAAACCAGCGGCACGAGTTACAACGTCGGTTCCCAAAACCCCCGACGCTGGGGCGATTACTCCATTGTCTGCGTCGATCCCAATGATGACATGACGATGTGGACGGCGCAGGAATATTGCAACGCGGTGAACTCCTGGGGCGTGCGTATCATTCAACTGCTCGCGCCGCCGCCGGCAACACCGACGAATTGCAGCCCGGCGAGCGTTACGGCCGGTTCCAGCAATGTCAACGTGGTAATCTCCGCCAGTACGGCCAATGGTTCCGGTTTCTTCGATCCGGGCGCCAGTTTTTCCAACCACATTGCCGCGACGGTAACCGGCGGCGGCGTGACGGTAAACAGCGTCTCTTACATCAACCCGACCCACCTCACGCTCAATCTCACGGTCTCGCCGGCGGCGGCGAACGGCCAACGGGCCATCACCATCACCAATCCCGATGGCCAAAGCGTGAGCACTCCGGCAAACCTCTTCGCGATTGCCGGCGGCAATATTCCGCCAACGATCTCGAGCATAGCGCCGCAAAGCATCAACGAGGACACATCCACTGGATTAATCGCTTTCACGGTTGGCGACTTGGAAACGGCGGCGACCAACCTGCTGGTTTCCGGCAATTCGTCGAATACCAATCTGGTCCCCAATGCCAACATCCTGTTCGGCGGCGCCGGCAGCAATCGCACCGTGACCCTCGTCCCGGCGGCCGATCAATTCGGTTCGACGACGATCACGGTGACGGTGGTCGATGGCGTCGGGAGTTCCAACAGCACGGCGTTCACTCTCACAGTCAACTCGGTCAATGACGCGCCCGGATTCATCAAGGGCGGCGATGTGAGCGTGCTTGAAGACGCCGGGCCGCAAACCATCCTCGGTTGGGCGACGGCAATCAGCGC
>DASPXS010000281.1:0-6612 GCA_035637175.1 Haliangiales bacterium
TTCCATTGGCGGGACGCCGACGATGGTGGCGGGATAAACGGCGTCCTGGCGATGGGTGATGGCCGTGACGTGAAAGACGGGATACGGCTCGGGCAACGTGTAATAGCCGGTGTGATCGCCGAACGGGCCTTCCTCGCGCAATGGCTCGCGCGGGTCCACGTAGCCCTCGATGACGAAGTCAGCGTGGGCGGGTACCTGGAGATCGTTGGTCTCGCATTTGACGAGTTCGACGGATTTCTTGCGGAGGTAACCGGCGAGGAGGAATTCGTCGAGACCATCGGGCAGCGGCGCGGTGGCGGCGAAGGTGAACACAGGATCGCCGCCGAGGAAAATGGCAACGGGCATGCGCGTGCCGGTTTCGTAGTAACGGCGTCCGTGGCGCGCGCCGACTTTCTGGAGTTGCCAATGCATGCCCGTGGTGCGCTCGTCGTAAATCTGGATGCGGTACATGCCGACGTTGCGCTCGCCGGTATCGGGGTCCTGAGTGACGACGCAGGGCAGGGTGATGAAGCGTCCGCCGTCGAGGGGCCAACATTTTTGGATGGGGAGATTGGCGAGCGTTGGGCACTGATTACTGAAGACTGTTGACTGATTACTATTGGGGGCAGAGGGACCAGTAATCAGTGAGCCAGTAATCAGTGAGCCAGTAATCAGCGGGGCCGCGGGCCAAGGCTCGGTGCGGGCCGGTGGAGCGTCGAAACTGTGGATTACCTCTTTGCACGCGCCATCTTTCACGATCTTTGGCTTCATGTGCCGCAAGTCCAATGCGGTGCCGAGGAGCTTAATTGCTTCACGAAAGCTCATTGGCGGTTTCGCTTTCAGCAACGAGCCGAGTTCCGCGGCGATCTCGTCCACGGAATTCGCGCCCAGGCTCAGGGCCATCCTTTTCCACGAACCCATCGTATTGATGGCAAGCGGGAAGGGCGAGGCCTGGCCGTTGACGGTGGGTTTCTCAACGAGCAACGCCTTGCCGCCGCCGGGCGATTTCATCTGGCGGTCGGCGAGTTCGGTGATTTCGAGTTCGGTGGCGAGCGGCTGCGCGATGCGGGTCAGTTCACCCGCCCGTTCGAGTTGTTGCACGAACTCCCGGAAGGATTCAAATGCCATACGAGTGCGAGCCTACCAGAGGGTCTGATTGTGGCAAAAGAACGATCGCCGGGCAACGGTCTCCGGCGCCGGCATTACAACTCGCTTACCGGGCGCCACTCGGGCATGCCTTCCTGCCAATACTGCGTGTCCGAAGTGATCGAGCCCAGTTCGAGCATTTCCCGGATCCTGCGGCGGGCGAACGGGCCGATTTGTTGTTCGTTCACATAGAGATAAATTGCGGCGGGTTCGTCCGAAACAGGCGTTTCGATGCGGCGCGCAGCGCGGACGGGCGTGATCGCCGGGGCGGCCGGAGATTCGTCTCTCCGGCGAACGCCCCGATTCATAAGCCACATAATGAGTGCTCCCGCCAACGTGCCGCCCACGTGCGCGCCAAACGCCACGCCACCGCCGGCGCCGGTAGAACCGAGGTGCAGAATGAGCGAGCCAAAATCCAGGAGGAACCAGAACGCAATCACGATCCAGGCGGGTATCCAGAATTCACCACTGAACACGCGGAAGAAAATCCACCCGAAATAACGGAAATTGATCCGGGTGCGCGGAAGCACGATCAGAAACGCGCCGATGCAGGCGGAAATGGCCCCGGAGGCGCCCACGATCGGGATGTCGTTTTCCAGGTCGGTGCTGAGGAAAACCTGGCTAAGATTCGCGATGAGTCCGCCGGCGAGGTAGAAAAGCGAGAATTGCGGCCGTCCCATGAGGTCTTCCACGCAAGCGCCGAACAGAAACAGATAGATCATGTTGCCGGCAAAGTGGAGGAAGCCGGCATGAACAAACAGGTTGGTGAGCCAGGTCCACAGTGTTTTCTCGGCGGGAATCAGCCCCAGATTCATCGCCAGCGGGTCTTCCTCACCCTGGCCCGCCAGGGAAAGCGAAAACGCAACGAGGTAGAGGGCGGCATTGAGGCCCATCAGCGTAAAGGTCACGACCGGATAACGGCGCGCCTCATAATCCACGGCCACTGGCAGGATGAAGAACACGGATGGCTCCTGTTGTCCCTGAGCAGACTCTTTCTTCGGTCCGCCGAACGGCTCGAAGCGAACCATTAAACCGGCGGCGACTCAAGCAGAAAAGTCAGGTCCGTCGAGTTTCCCGAGTTTCCCCTGGTTTTTCTCTGGCGTCCGGCCCGGGTCTTTTGAATTCTCGCCGCGTGCCGAAGTGGGTCAAAACGATCGTCGCCGTTTTGCTTCTGCCGCTGTGCCTTGGCGCGACGGGGGCGCTGGTGCGGGTGTTGCGCGCCAGCGGCGGCGCCGACACGGCGTGGGTGGCGATGCTGGCCGGGGCGGCGTGCTGGCTGGTGATCGTGCTGCTTCTCCCCAGGCCGATGTTGGTTTACGTTTTCGGCCATGAATTGACCCATGCGCTCTGGACGTGGCTTTTCGGCGGCCGGGTCAAAAAATTCAAGGCGACCTCCCAAGGCGGCCACGTGATCGTCACCAAAAACAATTTTCTCATCACCCTGGCGCCGTATTTTTTCCCGGTGTACGTCGTGATCGTAGTTCTGGTCTTCATGATCGGACACTGGATCTGGGGTTGGACCCGTTACCTGGTCTGGTTTCATCTTCTGGTGGGCGCGGCTTATGCGTTCCACGTGACGCTGACCGGCCACACGTTGAAGACGCGCCAGTCCGACATCACGCAAGAGGGCCGCCTGTTTTCCCTGGTGATCATCTGGCTGGGGAACGTGACCGTGCTGCTTTTGGGGGTGCCCTTGGTCACCTCGCGCGTTGGTTTGCTGACGGCGCTGCAGTGGTGTTGGGAAAACACGGAGGCTCTTTTGCAGTGTCTGGGACGGTGGCGGTAAAGTCGCCCCGGCCGGCCGCCCAGGGCGCGGGCGATGGAATTCGCTCTTGAAATGGCCGTTCAGTTCAGGCGAAATGGCCCGGCGTTGACAAATTCTGTATGAACCTGGGTGACATCCTCAGTCCGGCGCAAATCATTTCCGAGATGCAGGCCTCCAACCGCTGGGAGGCCATTGACGAATTGATCAACAACCTGGTGCAGACCGGGAAAATCAAACCGGAGAACCGCGACCAGATCGCCGCTGTCGTCAAGAAACGCGAGACCTCCATGAGCACGGGAATCGGGTTCGGCATCGGGATTCCCCACGCCTCGACCGACTTGATTTACGAGGTCGTCGGCGCCTTTGGCCGCTCGAAAAAAGGCGTCAGTTTCGACGCGCTCGACAACCAGCCGGTCCGGCTCGTCATGCTGTTTCTCGTGCCCCAAGGCCAGTTCCAGAAACACCTCCACACCCTCGCCAACATCGCCAAGCTGCTCCACAAAACCGAATTTCGCCAATCGCTCGAAGAAGCGCCCGAACCCGAGACCATGTATCGCATTATCAAGGACCAGTCCGGCGGCGCCACGGGGACAGCCAGGTAGAAGCTGTCTCTTCACCGCGGGCAAATCCAGGGGCGACTCAAATTTGCCTTCGACCCGTGATACATCAATTGCTTCAACACCGTTTGCAGGAGGCCGCCCGCCAGCTTATGCCCGGGACCGACGTTTCCGCGCTCCTGGTCCGGCCCTGTCCCGACCCGAAATTCGGCGACTACCAGTGCAACGCGCTGATGTCGCTGGCCAAAGAGCGGAGGATGAATCCGCGCCAGCTCGCCGCCGACGTGCTGGCCCGATTGGACGTCAGCGAATGGTGCGAAAAAGCGGAGCTGGCGGGCGCCGGCTTCATCAATTTTCGTCTCCGGACATCGGCCCTGGCGCAGGCGCTGCAGTCGGCCGCACGCGCCGCACATCCCATCGTCCAAACCGCCAAACCGCCACGCACGATCGTGATCGACTTCAGTTCGCCGAACGTCGCCAAGCCGATGCACGTGGGGCACATTCGCTCCACCATTCTGGGCGATTGCCTGGCGCGGACGCTGCGACTGCTCGGCCATCGCGTCATCACGGACAACCACATCGGCGACTGGGGGACGCAGTTCGGGATGTTGCTGGTGGGATGGAAGACGGTCCTCGACCGCGCGGCGCTGGCCACGGACGCGCTGGGCGAACTCGAACGCGTCTATCGGCTCGTCAGTCCGCAATGTGACGAAGAGCGCCCGGAGTTCAATCCGCGGGTGCGCGACCGCGCCCGTCTCGAGCTGGTGAAGCTTCAGCAGGGCGACGCGGAGAATCTGGGCATCTGGCGGGAGATGATCGCGTTGTCGCAAGTCCAGTTCGACACGATCTACGCGCGGCTGGGCGTGCAATTCGATCACGCGCTCGGCGAAAGTTTTTACAACCCGCGGCTCAAGGCGGTGGTCGAGGAGTTGCGCGCGCGAGGCATCGCGCGCGACAGCGAAGGCGCCGTCTGCGTGTTCTCGGACGGTTCGCTGCCGCCGAAAGACGACCCGTTCCTCATTCATAAAGACGGCGCGTGGGCGCCCAATCCCTGTCTGATCCAGAAAAGCGACGGCGGTTTCAATTACGCCACCACCGATCTCGCCACGCTGGCGCATCGCCTGGAAACCTGGCGGCCGGACGAAATCATCTACGTCACCGACGGCCGCCAGCAGCTTCACTTCCGGCAGTTGTTCGCCACCTTTCGCCGCTGGCATCCGGAGGCGAAGGTGAAACTCGCCCACGTCTGGTTCGGCTCGATTCTGGGCGAGGACGGCAGGCCGTTCAAAACGCGCGCCGGCGAAACCGTGAAGCTGGCCGATTTGCTCGACGAGGCCGAGGAGCGGGCGTTCCAACTGGTCACGCGTTTGCGCCCGGAGTTGTCCGAGGCGAAACGCCGTGAGATCGCGCGCGTCGTGGGCATCGGCGCGGTCAAATACGCCGACTTGCTGCCCAACCGCCAGAGCGATTACCTGTTCAGTTGGGACCGGATGCTGGCGTTGGAGGGCAATACGGCGCCCTACCTGCTCTACGCTTACACGCGGACGCAAAGCCTGGCCCGCAAGGCCAGGGAGAGTGGCGTAAGCGCGGGGGACGTTTCGGAGTTGAAATTGGGCGCCCTGGAAGAGATCGCGCTGGCGAAGCACTTGTTGAACTTTGGTCTCGTCCTCGAAGCGGTGGGTGAAGAATACCGTCCGAATTTCCTGTGCAACTATCTCTACGAACTCGCCGGATTGCTGTCGCGGTTTTGGGAGGGTTGCCCGGTGTTAAAATCCGCGGACCCCGAGCGAAGCTCGCGCCTCCGTCTGAGCGAACTCACCGGGGCGGTGTTAAAACAGGGTCTTGAAGTCCTGGGCCTTGAGACGACCGACCAGATGTGACCGCGCGGGAAATGGGTACAAATATTGTTATAGCTATAACAAATTTTGTAACGCTGTCCCGAGCCGGGTTGGGGAGGAATCTCTGAAAATCAGGTTGCGATCAATCTGGCCAGCGTCCGGTAGAGCGCCGGCGCGTCCGGCAGGTGCCGGCATTGGCCGGCGCCCGTCACCAGACCAAAACCATCGCCGTAAGCGGCGCCGTTGACGACACAGGCGTTGGTGCGGTTCCCGGCGATTTGTTGCTCGGCCACTCGAAGGACGTGCGCCCGATCGCCGTCGAGTTCGTATTTCCAGCCCGCCAGCCAAGCCAGGGAAAACCAACCGCGCAGTTCGCTGATGATTTTCGGCGTCGGTTGCAGCCCGGCGAGCAACTGCCCTTTCCGCGTGGAGATTTTTCGCTCGGCACAGGGGACCAATTCGCCGCTTTCTTTTCGTTCCCAGACTCCGCCAAAAGTGAAGTCGCTCACGGCGGCGGCATGAAAGACCGCGCCGACGCCTTGCGTGGAGAGAGCTTCAAGTCGCGCGCGCAGATCGGCGGTCGTGGTGAACGTTTCGACACGTCGGGCTTTCTGTTCTCCGCGGTGGATGGCGTAATAACCGATCAACAGGACCACCTCATGTCCTTGCCGGGCGAGAAAATTCGCCAATTCCGTGCCGAGTTTGCCGGTGGAAAAGTTCGTCAGCCGGCGCACTTCATCCAGCGGCTCGTAGGTGGGCCCGGCCGTGACCACGCATTTCATGCCCGGGCACGGTAGCCGAAGGGAGCGCCCTTTGTCATGTCAGGAAATACGGCCTGCGGTGGACGCCGCGCTCGACGACTCTCCGAAATCGAACATCGAACATTGAACGTCGAACATTGAACGTCGAACATTGAACTCCCAACTCCGAGGGGGAGAGGGTGCCCGACCTGTCCGCGGCAGGCTTGGCGAAGTCGGATGGGCGGGAGAGGGGGAGGTTCATGGGAAGCTGCGCGTCCCATTCGGACCTGCTCAGGATCTGTTTACTTCGCGGCGGGGGGCGCCATTTCCTTTTCTTTCACGGCCACGGCGCCTTTGCCAATGCGTTTGCGAAGGTACGTGAGCTTGGCCCGGCGCACCGAGCCTTTGCGTTCCACTTCGATTTTATCGACGCGCGGCGAATGCAGGGGAAAGACGCGTTCGACACCCTCGTTGTAACTGATGCGGCGAACGGTAAAAGTCTCATTCAAACCACGGCCGCGCCGGCCGATCACCACACCGGCGAAAATCTGGATGCGTTCCTTGTCGCCTTCGACGACTTTGGTGTG
>DASPXS010000282.1:0-7803 GCA_035637175.1 Haliangiales bacterium
ATAAAACGGGCCGTTCGATGCATCGGCAACCTGCGGCGATTCGCCTTGTTTCGTTGGTCCGGATCGAGGGGCGGTCGTTCTCAGGATTTAGAGAGAGCGTATTCTCAGTTTTGAGGCACTCTCCATGCTTACGGCATCCCGACGACTGGTTTGGAGTTGAATGATTGAACTATTATGGTAGTAAACCACCGCCAATTCTGGCATGGCTCGAAGCATCGCGCCCTGATCCCGGCAGCGATCTCGTCAATTGCGACGGTCGTCGGCTCTGCAAATCAAGGGCAAACCCTGCCGGCCTCCGCACACCCGGTGATCGCCGAAAGCGCTTTCCGCCGAGCAGGCTCGAGAGGCCAATCCGCTTCCCGCAGTGCCTTCGCCCTCATCGAAGTACTCATGGGGTCCGGCATTTTGGGGGTCATGTCGGTCACGCTGTATCTGGCGATTGCCCAGGGCTTCGCCGTCATGCAGGTCGCCCGTGAAAATCTGCGGGCCACCCAGATTCTCCAGGAAAAAATGGAAACCATCCGCCTTTACACTTGGGACCAGATCAATCAGAGCGGCTTTATTCCGTCCACGTTCGCCGATTTTTATGATCCCTCCGGCGGCGCGACCAATAAAGGCGCGGTTTATCTGGGGACTGTCATCGTCACCAACGCTCCGGCGAGCGAATCCTACGCTGCCGACTTGAAGTGGGTCCGCGTCCAGGTGATGTGGACTTCGAGCAACGTCCGGCGCCAGAGATCCATGCAGACCTTCGTTTCCCATTACGGCCTGCAGAACTACGTCTATCCCTTGAAATAACGGCTCGATCCCGCTCTCAATGCGTGTCCTCTCAGCCAACGCCCACTGTCGCGCGATGAGCCTGCCGGAGATTTTGATTTCCACGGGCCTGGGGGCAATGCTCCTCACCGTCGTGATGGCACTCAGCCTGTTCGGCGCCCACAGCTTTGCCACCATGACCAACTACGTCGATTTGGACCAATACAACCGCAACGCGCTGGATCGAATGACCTCGGACATCCGTCAGGCCGATCGACTGACACAATATGCGACCAATCTCCTGGTCTTTCAAACCCGGGATCCCAACACCGGCGCCACCAACACGCTCCAGTACACTTACGATTCTTCGAATCAAACCGTCACCCGGTCGCTCAACGGAGAGGCCAGAGTGTTTTTGACCGGGTGCACCTTTTTGCAGTTTTCTATTTTCCAGAGGAACCCGGTCAACGGGGCCTACGATCAATATCCCGTGACCGACCCGAGCCGACCGGACCTGTGTAAACTGGTGCAGTTGAAGTGGAGTTGTTACCGGAAGATTCTTGGCCAGCCCATCAACACCGAAAGCGTGCAGTCGGCCAAGGTGGTCATGCGCAAACCGTAGCGGCCCATAACCACGATCAACCTGATGAAGATCAGACTCAAAGCTCAATCAGACGGCTCCGTAATGGTGGCGACGTTGCTGACCTCCATGATCGTCGGTATTGGAGTCGCCAGCTTCCTGATGATGGTATCCAACCAGAATTATTCGACCATGCGGTCGCTGGCCTGGAACGCAGCCACCCCACTGGCCGAAGCGGGGATCGAGGAGGCCCTGACCCACCTGAACGACGACAGCAGCCTGACCGCCAACAACTGGAGCAGTCAACTGATCAACGGCCAGACGGTGTACCAGAAACGGCGCGATTTTGTCGGAGACGGGAGCTACTACCGAGTGACGATTTCCAACGCGAACTCGCCCGTCATTTTCTCGGAGGCTTCTGCTCCTGGGCCGCTCGGCCGCCGCAACGTCTCCCGCAACATCCGCGTCACCACCGTGCCCAACGGCCTCTACCGCCCCGCGATTTTTGTCAAACAGGGAATCGACCTCGGCAACGATTTCCTCCTCGACAGCTTTGACTCCACCAGTCCCGACAGCAGCACCAACGGCAAATACGACGCGGCCAAAGTGAAGGCCAATGGAAATCTGGCCTCGATTTCAACTGCGGCCGGCGCGGTCAATATTCAGGACTCGAAAATCTTCGGTCACATGTACACGCCGCCCTCCGGCGGTTATAGACTCGGAAATAACGGCATGGTGGGGGACCAGGCGTTTCAAAGCGCCTCGGCCAATGCCGGCACGGTCCAGCCCGGCTATTATTCCGGCGATCTCAACACCACCATTCCCGATGCCACGCCGCCGGCCGGTTGGCAATCGTTTTCTTATCCCCCGGGAGGTCTGATCAACGGTTTGAGCTACAAATGTATTCTGGCAAGCGGCTCGTACCAGTTGCCGCCCGGGACAACCTTGACGGGCAACGTCCTTGTGGTGGGCGATGCCACGCTCTATGTGCCTCAGGACGGCAGCATCCAGTTCGGCAGCGGCGATGGCATCACGATCAGTTCCAGCCTTGGCGCCACTCTCAAGCTTTACAATGCCTCCAGCACCGACGCGGTCCTCAGCAACCTCTCCAACGACAGCGGTATGGCCACGCGGTTTACCTACTACGGCCTGCCCACCACCGCCGGCACCAAAGCCACTTTCGCCGGCGGCGCCACTGCCTTTGCCGGCACGATTTACGCCCCCAACCAGGACATTGTCGTGACCGGGCCGGCGTCCGGGAATCAGGACTTCATCGGCGCCATCACGGCCAACTCCGTCACCGTGAGCGGTCACAATTCCATGCATTTCGACGAGGCCCTCGCCAAGAGCGGCGGCTCACCCAGGATCGTGATCGACTCCTACGCGGAAGTCGCCTCCTCGGCAGGCTTTTGAAGGGCAGCGGGCCATTCACAACTTGGCAGCGCCGTCCGGCGGTAATCACACGGGTCAGAACTCCGCCGAAAAATGCGCCCGGCGTTGTCATTTCACCAGTCTCCTGGCCCTTGCCACCGTGTCGATTTCCGACGGAGATTTGTCGCGGCGAATCCGCACGATGCGCGGGAACCGCATTGCCAGCCCGCTGCCGTGACGGGCGCTCGGTCGGATCGAATCGAACGCGATTTCCAGCACCGTGTCAGGTTCGACCTCGTGGTAACGCCCCCGTTGACGAATCGTTTTGCTGAGAAAATGCCGCGTCAATCCGGCAATCTCGGCGTCGGTCAATCCGCTGTAGGCCTTGCCGATGGTTTTCAACTCGCCGGTCTCGTCATCGCGCACGGCAAAAGTGCAGTCGCTTAACACGTCCTTTCGCTTGCCATGGCCGTATTCAGCGCCAACGACCACGCAGTCCAGCGTTGCCAGCGCTTTTTTCAGTTTGAGCCACGCCAACCCGCGCCGGCCCGGCGAATACGCGCTCTCCGGGTTTTTGATCATCAACCCTTCGTTATCACGGGCGCGGGCCGCGTGGAACGCCTTTTCAATCTCTCCCGCGGTTTGCGCCCGGGTGATCCGCGCCAGACCAAACGCGCCGGGCAACGGCGCCAGCGACTCGAGCGTTTGCCGGCGAACGCGAAGGGGCTCGTCAAGCAACGAACGGCCGTCGCGCCAAAGCAAATCGAACGCAATGAAACGCGCGGGAATTTCCTCGCCGAGAAACAAATCGCCTTCGCGCCGGCCCAGGCGCTTCTGCAGCTCCGCGAAAGGCAGCGCCCGTTCGCCCCGCATCGCCAGAATCTCGCCGTCCAGAATTAAATCGCCGGCCAGCGTGCGCGCCGCCTCCGCGATGTCGAAAAACGTGTCGCTGATATCCTTGAGATCACGCGAGTAGAGCGCCGCCCGCTCGCCGACCTTGTGCAACTGACAGCGAATGCCGTCGTATTTGTCTTCCAACCAGATTGTCGCTCCCGCCATTCTCTCCCAGATATCCGTCGCCGATTCCTCCGGCGACGCCAGCATGAACTTCACCGGGCGGAACGGGACCAGGCTCGCCGCCGCCAGCCGCCCTTGCTGCGCCAGCCGCACGGTCTCGCCCACATCGCCCAGCAACAAATTCGCCCGTTTGACCTCCCCCGGCGACGAATCGAAGGCCTTTGCCATCGCTTCCTCGACCAGCCCCTCCTTCAACCCGATGCGCAAATCGCCGGTGAAAATTTTGATGAGAAACTTTCCTTCGAGCGGTGTGCAGCATCGGAGAACCTCAATGAGCAACGGCAGTTTGGCCAACGGCCCGCGCGCGCTGTGCAGGTGCGCGAAGAGGCTGTGGACCGCTTCCAAAGAAAGGGTCCGCACCGTCACCGAATTTTTCGACAACACATCAAACGCGGTTTCGCCGCCGTCGCTGTGTTTGAGATAAATCCGGCGCAACTCGGTCGGGGCGACGCCGCCGACGGCGCACAAGGCGTCGTAAATCAACGCCCCGCCAAGCTGCAATGTTTTGTTCTGGCTTGGCGGAAAGGGATAACCGGTGAACCAGGTAGTGACCCAGGCGAGCGGTTCACCGGCAAGGCCGGCCAGATACTCGGCCAGCAGGCGGACCTTCTCCAGTTTGCCGCCCACGGACCCGATCGCCGCGCAGGTTTCTGCAAATGTCAAAAACTGATCCTTTCGCGGGGCTGCACTGGATTCACCCCCGCCCCCTGCAGAAGAGGGGAGCGCGCAAATGCGTGAAATGTTCCCCTCCCGGGACGATTCAGGCGTGGGTTCACTCGTTGCAGGCTTCGACACGGGCCGCGACTCCGACTTGAAACCTGGAACCTGGAACCTGGAACCTTCCTCAACCAATGGCAGCGCCAGTTGCTCCTCCTCGCTCAATGCCCGCGCGTCGAAACCCGTCTCGCGGAGCGTCTGAGCGAAATCAGCAGCGAACCCATGCAGCGTGAAAACGCGTTTGGGCGCGACGCGCCTCACCAATTCCAGCAGATCGGGAAAATCCGCATGGTCGCTCAGCGGAAATGCCGCGTCGGCCTGGTGACGAAAACGGCAATTCGAGTCCACCGCCCAGCCGGTGAGCACCGCCGTCCGCACCCGCCCAAGCTTGCGCAGCCCCGCCGACAAGTTCGACATCGGCGGGCAGATCAGCACCCGGCCCGCTGCCGGCTTTTCCTCGAATTTTTCGTAAGGCGGAAACTTTTGACCGAGCCGCTCGTAAATTTGCGTGAGCTTAAGGGCCGATGTGTGCAATACAATCGATAGACCGGCCTCCGCCAGACCCCGCAGCAGTTCCTGACTTTTGCCCAGCGAATAGCCGAGCAGCACCGGTGTTTCATCGTTGTCGATGGCCTCGCGGCAGAAGCGAATCACTCCCTTCACCACCTCGTTGGCGGGCGGAAATTGATACTCCGGCCGGCCGTAAGTCGTCTCCATGATGAGCGCGTCCGCATGGCGCGGCTCGCATGATTCGGCCGACAAACCGCGTCGCAATTTGAAGTCGCCGGTGTACAGCAACGATTCGCCCTCCGCTTCAATCAAACTCATCGCGCTGCCGAAAATGTGTCCGGCAGGCAGCAAGGTGATCTGCCACTGAAGGCCGCCCGTTTCGAACATCGCCGGCTCGCCGAACGGCACGACGTGTTCTTGCCGCCCGCCGCCGAGCCGCGCCCGCATGAACTGCGCGGTGGGCGCGCTCAAAATGACTTCGCGATGCTCGCCGATGTGGTCGCTGTGCGCGTGGCTGACGAACACCTTGTCCGTGCCGAGTTGCGGCTCATGTGGATCAAGCCATAATCCGAGCTTCGACAAATAAACCCCGCCGTGTTGATACTGGAACGTCAGCGCCGACACGGATACAATTTAACGGTCGCGCATCGGGAGTCGAGTGCCGGCGTTGTGAAAATCATGCCCAACCAGATGAGGACAGGTGTGTGGAGACAGATCTCGTGGGTCGCATCCTTGGGAGCTTTGGTGTTTGTCGTCGCGGGATGTCAATCGAGCGGCGTCGCACGACGGAGAGCGCAACGAATTGACGCCTATTCGACCTTCGGCGCGGAAACGCGGAACCTGGTTAACAAAGGCAGGATTGAGAACGGCATGGACACGAATGCCGTCTTCATTGCCTGGGGACAGCCTACCGACGCGTTCACTGTCGATGTCCCGGGCGACGGGCAGCGGCTGATTTGGAACTACGAAGAGAAATGGTTCTACGAAAGAAAGCGACAAGTGCTGAGGGGCAGTTCGTACGGCAGGCCGATCTACGGCATTGAACGCTGGCGGTTGCCGATTACTTACGCGGCCAGGAGTGCGACTTTTGCCGGGGGTAAAGTAATCCAGTGGAAGAAGTATGATCCGCCGGTGCTCGATCGACCGCCGGAAAAGCTACCCTGTTCGCCCCACGCGTTTTGATGGCCTCGCGGCCATGTCCGCTTGCGGCCGCCGCGGCTTTGCTCCCCGTTTCCTGGAAAACCTCCCATTTTGGGGCGCCGCCTTGGGTACAATTATTGTAATAGCTATAACATTTTTTGTACCGTTTCCGGAGCGGGGTTGCCGAAGTGGTCGGATCTTCCCCCGTTTTCTCGCCGCCCGCACTCGACTTCCTCGTTTCGCTTTGCCACTATGGCCGGGTGGGCGTCACGCCACAACAGTTTGAACGAATGAAAGGCCGCGTCAGCGGCGGCCGCCGCGCGGCGGCACCGGTCTTCGTCACCAGCCTGCGGCCTCCGTCGAATCAGCAGGTGATCCTGGGCATCGACCCTTCGTTGCGCGGCACGGGCTTCGGCGTCATTCGCGTGGCCAGGCCGTGTCCGCTGACACTGGCGCACGGCACGATTGTGTGTCCGGCCGGCTGGGAACATTCGCGTTGCCTGGTAAAAATCGCGCAGACGCTGCGCGAGTTGATAAAGCAGCATGCGCCCGCGATCTGCGTGGTGGAGGGCCTGTTCTACGCGCAGAATTTGCAGACCGCGCTGGTCATGGGCGAGGCGCGAGGCGCCGCATTGGCAGCGGCGGCGGAGGCAGGCCTGGAAATCTATGAGATCGCACCGCGCAAGGTGAAGCAGGCCATCGTCGGCTACGGCGCGGCGCAAAAAACAGCGGTCGCAAAAATGGTGCAGCGTCTGTTGAATCTGGCCGACCCGCCCGCGCCCGACGCCGCGGACGCGTTGGCATTGGCGCTCACGCACGCGCAGGAAAACGGGCGCTACCCGTTGTCCGCGCCGAAGAAGATCTGACGTGCTTCCGGCATCAGACGGAAGGCCGGATTCTGCCGGCGAGACGCCGGCGGCACGCTCGGTAATCCGGGACGCGCCGCAGCGCGTTCCGGCCAACAATTCAAATTCGCATGCTTGAAAAAATAGAATTCTGGGTGGTGCTGCTCTGGATGGTCGCGCTGCTGGTCATGGCCGTCTGGGCGGTGCGCCTGGTTTGGAAAGAAGACAGTCGCGAGCCGTCCAGACCGGACGCCATGCCGCCGGACACGAATACTCCGAAAACGACAGACAACCCGGGTGCCGGCGAGTCGGCGACCTCCGACAAGGTCAACGGCGTGAAATGATGATTACCTTCCTGCAGGGCAAACTGGTTGAAACGTTGCCGACCCAGGTGACCGTGGAGGTCAACGGCGTCGGTTATGAAGTGCTCATTCCGCTTTCCTCCTACGACAAACTGCCGTCGCCCGGTCACGAAGTGAAACTGCTCACGCACCTGGCCGTACGCGAGGACGCCCACACGCTTTACGGTTTCATGACGGCGGCAGAACGCGAGTTGTTCCGGCTCCTCATCAACAACGTCAGCGGAATCGGCCCGAAAATCGCCCTGAACATATTAAGCGGCATGAATGCGACGGCCTTTCGCGGCGCGGTGGCCAATGGCGATGTCAAGGCGCTTTCGCAAATTTCCGGGGTCGGCAAGAAGACCGCCGAGCGCATCGTCGTGGAATTGAAGGACAAGATCGGCGCGGCCGGCGCGTGGGAAGCGATCAGCGCGCAACGGGCGTTGTCGCCGGAAGAACAGAAGGT
>DASPXS010000283.1:0-17412 GCA_035637175.1 Haliangiales bacterium
GCCGCGCAAGCTGCGTATCGAATATCCAGGGGCGATCTATCACGTGATGAGTCGGGGGGATCGGCGGGAGCCGATCTTCAGGGATGACGAGGATCGGAAACTGTTCCTGGCCACCTTGGGCGAGTGCTGTGGCAAGACGGACTGGCAGGTGCATGCCTGGTGTCTGATGCCCAATCACTTTCATTTGGTAGTGGAAACGCCCAGGGGAAACCTGGTTGTAATGGTAATCCGGGCTGCCAAAGACGTTCGTAGCAGGGGGCTGGCCTATTCCAGTGACCGGAATAAGCGTTCTGGGATCCACCCACCGTTTCATCTCGACATGCCCGTCCACAAAGCCCAGCGTGCCGGCCTGCCCGTGACGGCCCGACGGGTAATTCGCCCAGGCGCCGTAGGTCGCGTCGCGCGCCAGCGAAAAAATGCACGTGCGAATCGAGTCCTCGTGCGTATCCATGAACACGATCCAGCCGGGGCGGTTGAAGCGGTCCCACTCGCCCATTTTGAGAAACACCTCACCACCGGCCCCCCATAGGATCCTCGTACCCATGCTGCCGTTCATGCTGTAGCTGCGCACACGAGGATAGGACTTGCCGTCGGCCAAGGTGGTGCGCGAGCGGTCGCTGGGGCACTTGAAAAGCTTCTCAGTGTGCACATAGCGAACCAACGATCCTTCCCGCTCCCCCATGAGATAGTCCAGGTTTGTCCCGTCCGGGTTGCCATAGCTGTGATCGCCCAAGGACCAGGACGCCATCCAGCGATGGTGCGGCCCATAACCGGTTGGGCTGGGTAGAAAATAGTTCGCGGGGTTATTTGGGACCAGCGCGTCGTTGTTCTCGTCGGCATACAAACGCCAGGCGATGAGCAGTTGATGCTGGTTGTTGATGCAAACCACCCCCAGGGCTTTCTGCTTGGCTCTCGCGAGAGCCGGCAAAAGGAGACCTGCCAATATCGCGATGATCGCGATGACGACAAGAAGTTCGATGAGGGTGAAGGCGGATGCGCGCAAATTCATTCGCGACAGTCCTCAAAAGTCGTCGCTATACGGGTAAAGCGGCTGCAGCTTCTCGGAGCGAAGATAAACGTAATGGTAATCCGGGCTGCCAAAGTGATTCACAATGGGGTGTCCCCATATTGAGCCGGTCACAGGGATCAGGGTCCTTGGGTCAATCCAGCGCTTCATTTCCACGTGCCCGTCCACAAAACCCAGGGTGCCGGCGTTCCCATGGCGCGCCGCCGGAAAGTTTCCCCAGCCTCCGTAAGTCACGTCGCGTACCAGCGAAAAAATGCACGTGCGAATCGAGTCCTCGTGCGTATCCATGAACACGATCCAGCCGGGCCGGTTGAATCGGTCCCACTCGCCCATCTTAAGAAAGATTTCGCCGCCTGTTACCCACAAGATCCGTGCGCCCATGCTGCCGTTCATGCTGTAGCTGCGCACACGAGGGTAGGATTTGCCATCGGCCAGGGTGGTGCGTGAGCGGTCGCTGGGGCATTTGAAGAGTTGTGGTGTGTGCACGTATCGAACCAACGATCCTTCCCGATCCACCATGAGATAGTCCAGATTGGTTCCGTCCGGATTGCCGTAGCTTTGATCTCCCAACGACCAGGACGCCATCCATCGATGGTGCGGTCCGTAACCGGTAGGGCCAGGAAGGAACCAATTCGCCGGGTTATTCGGGACGATGACATCGTTGTTGTCGTCAGAATACAAGCGCCACGCGATGAGAAGTTGACGCTGGTTGTTGATGCAAACGACGCCCAGTGCCTTCTGCTTGGCTCGAGCGAGAGCCGGCAAAAGCAAACCTGCAAGAATCGCGACGATGGCGATGACGACAAGAAGTTCGATGAGAGTGAACCCACCCCTGACCCCTCCCAGGAGGGGAACTCGGCAGCGTCCACCCCTTGCGGCTCGCGGACGGGGAACACGATTGTTTTTCGAGTTCATAGCCAAGTTTACGGCAAGAATAACACCGGTGGCGGCATCGGCCACTGAGCGTTTGAGCGCACATATCGTCCGTATGTATTAGCGTAGGACAGCCGTCTCGAGTGCTGGTTGACGGCGCGTCCTCGCCCCCGTTCACCGCCGGGCGACGGGACGTCGCCGGAACTCGCAGGCGGGGACGCCTGGCGAGGACGCCTGCGCTACAGTGGAACAAGGACTCAAGAAATATGAAGAGAAAGTCGCTCAAACTGAACAACGTTTGCTCCAGAAATTGGCCCGTAAATACAACATGGTTCTCCAGCCAAAAACCGCCTGAAGTCACGTGGTTCATGGAGAGCCCCCTTTCGCCTGTGCGCATGCATTGGGACCATGAACCCGAGAGCGGCCCCCTCACCCCATCCCTCTCCCCCTCCGAAGGGGGAGAGGGTGCCCAACCTATTTGTACCTTGCCCTTCACCGCAAGTGAAACCTTGACTTCCGAACAGCGGTGCGACGATGCTCGCGGATCGGGCGATGTGTGTGGTCTGCTCTGACACTTTCGCACGAAATCCGAACGAAGCATGAACTTCAAAGCGCGTTCCAACGTCGCCTCGGCGGAGCCGTTGCTCGACCTTGACCTGCCGGGCATCAAGAAAATCAAAAGCGGCAAGGTCCGCGAAATGTTCGAACTCGGCGACTACCTGCTCATGGTGGCCACCGACCGCATCTCCGCGTTCGATTGCATCATGCCCAATGGCATCCCGCTCAAGGGAATCGTGCTCACGCAGATCTCCCATTTCTGGTTCGATCAGATGACCGCCATCGCGGCGAACCATCGCCTCGCGCGGGCCGACGATCCCCTGCCGCCGTTGCTCAAGCCTTATGAAGCCCAACTGGCCCGGCGCGCCATGATTGTGAAAAAGGCAAAACCGCTGCCGATCGAATGCGTCGTGCGCGGTTACCTCGCCGGCTCGGGGTGGAAGGAATATCGCCAAAACCGGACGGTTTGCGGCATTCACCTGCCGGCCGGCCTGGTTGAATCCTCGGAATTGCCGGAACCGATTTTTACTCCGGCCACCAAGGCCGCCACCGGTCATGACGTCAATATTTCCTTCGAGCAGGCCGCGAAGCTGCTCGGCGCGGACATCGCCGAACAGGTCCGTCACCTCAGCTTGCAGATTTACCAGACCGCCCGCCGCTACGCCCGCGGGCGCGGGATCCTCATCGCCGACACGAAATTTGAATTCGGCTTTTATGAAGGACGATTGATTCTCATTGACGAGGCGTTGACACCCGACTCGTCCCGTTTCTGGCCGGCCGACCAATACCAACCGGGCCGCAGCCAGCCGAGCTTCGACAAACAATTCCTCCGCGATTACCTCGAAACCTTGGATTGGAACAAAACGCCGCCCGCACCCAGGCTCCCGGACGAGGTCGTCGCCCGGACGCGCGACAAGTACGTCGAAGCCTACGAACGACTGACGGGCAAGCACCTGTAGATTTCCTCGTGGCGCCGACGCGCGAGGCGGCGGCCCGGGACTGAGAACCGCGCCTCCCCACGTCGGCCCAACCATCAACCGGATCCGCCCTCTGCCCGTTCAAGCGCGGGGATGGAATTTCCGGTGTACTTCCCGCAGCCGGCTTCCGGTCACGTGCGTGTAAATCTCGGTCGTCGCGATGCTCGCGTGACCGAGCAACTCCTGAATCACCCGCAGGTCCGCGCCATGCTCCAGCAAGTGCGTGGCGAAACTGTGCCGCAGCATGTGGGGAGTGACATTGCGCGAAACCCCGGCCAGACGCACGCGCCGCTTGATGCGCAGCCACAGGGTCACGGCGGCAAACGGCGTGCCCCGTCTGCTCAGGAACACATTCGCCGGCGACCGTTTCTTCACCAGCCCGGGCCGTCCGACGTCCAGGTAGAGTTGCAGCGCCGCAACCGCCTGGCGGCCCATCGGCACGACGCGTTCCTTGTTTCCTTTGCCGACGACGTTGAGGAAGCCGGCGTCCAGGTGAAGCTGTTCCAGGCGCAGGCCGCGCAGTTCGGACAGGCGCAACCCGGACGCGTAGGCCAGTTCGAGGATGGCCTGGTCGCAGAGCGACGCGGGAGTGTCCGGAGTGATGGGCGCGAGCAGTTTTTTGATTTCGGCGTCGGTCAACGCTTTGGGCACTCGCTGCCAGCGACGCGGCAGCGAAAGATTCTCGGCCGCGTTCACCGGCAACAACCGTTCGTTCTCACAAAAATTGTAGAATGCCCGCAGGGCGGCGATTTCCAGATAAACGCTTTCGCCGCTCAGTCTCTTGGGTGATCCTTCCGGTTGATTGGCCGGCGCCCGTTCCCGCTCCTGCTGAAGGAAGCTGATGAGATGCGCCAACTCCACGGACTTCCAGTCGTACAGGCCTTGTTGCTTCGACCAGTCAATGAACTTGCCCAGCAGCGCAGCGTAAGTCTTCTGGGTGTGTTCGGACTGGCCGCGCTCGTGGCGCAGATACTGCAGGAAGTCCTCGACCAGATTTTGCATTCCCGCCCAGTGATACCGCAACGTCCCCGCAGCGTCGAGGAATGACCGTGAGGCCGCTGGCTGGACGCGAAGGGCCGATTCAAGAATGAGCCAAATCAGGGGCGGGGACGACGACCCCTGGTTAGTGGCACGGGCGTCCCGCCCGTGTGGTCGGTGCCAGGGCCCGCACGGGCGAGACGCCCGTGCCACTACGCGCGGCACTACGCCAAATCAGGGGCGGGGACGGCGGCGGGGACGGCCCGTCCCCGCGGATTTGCGGCTTGCGCCGCCAGGTTTTGCCGGCTATCTGCCGTGAGGAATGACGACGACCGAGCAGGCTTGGTTTGTGGCCCACACGCGCCCGCGCTGCGAGAAGAAACTGGCCGAATACTGCCAGCGCGAAAGCTTCCTGGTTACCCTGCCCTGTTATCGCACCGTCCATAGATATCGCGGCAAGACCGTCACGTTCCAGAAGCCGCTCTTTCCCGGCTATGTATTTCTCCAGTTGCTCACGCTCCAACGGCAAAAGGTTTACCAGAGCGATTACGTCGCCAACCTGCTCGATGTGCCCGACCAGGAAACGTTCGCGCAGCAGTTGGGCGATATTTTGCGCGCGCTGGAGACCGACCTGGAGATCCGCCTGGCGCCGCGCATTTCGGCGGGCAGCCGGGTGCGGATCAAGGCCGGTCCGTTGCGCGGACTCGAAGGCTGGGTGGAGGACCGCGCCGGTGTCACGATGGTCCTGCTGCGTCTCGATTTCATCGCGCAAGCCGCCGCCGTAAAAATCGACGCGGCGGAACTCGAGCTGGTTTAGCCCTCGCGGGTTTTATCTTTCTAATCCTCCCGCTTTGACTACTTTTTGCGATCACGTTTCCGGATACGAGAACGTCTCGGATTTACCGGCGCAAACCGGCCAGGCGAATTGACCGGGACGAAGTGCGCTCATGCGACATGACGGCGTACGAAAAATTGAAGTCTGTCCTGCTGGCAAGAACCAAAAGCTGGCTGGTGACCGGCGCCGCCGGGTTCATCGGCTCGAACATCGTCCAGACCCTGCTCGAGCTCGCTCAGACCGTCGTCGGACTGGACAATTTCGCGACCGGAGACAGGAAAAACCTCGACGAGGTCAAAGCAGGGGTCGGGGCGACGCGGTGGAAGAACTTTAAGTTCATCAACGGTGATATTCGCGAATTGAACACGTGCCGCCGCGCCTGCCGCGCCGTTGACTTTGTTTTGCACCAGGCCGCCCTCGGTTCGGTGCCGCGCTCCCTCAAGGACCCCCTGGCAACCCACGAAAGCAATGTCAACGGTTTCCTGAACATGCTGCTGGCCGCACGCGACAACAACGTCAAACGGTTTGTCTATGCGTCGAGCAGCGCCATTTACGGCGACCATCCCAAACTGCCGAAGGTCGAAGACGTGATCGGCAGACCGCTGTCGCCTTACGCAGCGACCAAGTACGTCAACGAACTCTACTCGGGCATCTTCGCCCGCTGCTACGGCCTCCAAACGCTCGGGCTGCGCTACTTCAACGTCTTCGGGCCGCGGCAGGACCCCGACGGCCCCTATGCCGCGGTGATTCCGAAATGGATCGCCGCGATGATGAAAAATGAACCGGTTTTCATCAACGGTGATGGCGAGACCAGCCGCGATTTTTGCTACGTGGACAATGCCGTGCAGATGAACCTGCTCGCGGCCACCGCGGCGAATCCCGGGGCGCTCAACCAGGTCTATAACGTCGCGCTCAACGAGCGGACCAGTCTGAACGATTTGTTCGCGATGCTGCGCCAACGTTTGCTGGCCCACTATCCGCATCTTGGGAGATACAATCCCGTTTACCGCCCCTTTCGCGCCGGCGACGTGCGGCACTCCCAGGCAAACATTCAGAAAGCCAAACGCCTGCTCGGCTACGCGCCGACCCACCGCCTCCAACAGGGCCTCGATGCGGCGCTGGATTGGTACCGGAAAAACGTCGCCTGAAAACAGCGCGCCTTAAAATGTCACGTTCCCTTTTTGAACTTTCAAGTCGGCGGTTCGCGGTTCAATGGCAATTCTGAACGGAAAATACTGGGAAGACCGATACCAGGCCAAGGATATGCCCTGGGAAAAAGGCGAGCCATCGCCCGGTCTGGTCGATTTTCTGGCCGCGCATCCGGAGTTGCGGCGCGGCACAGTTTGCGTGCCCGGTTGCGGCACCGGCCACGACGCGCGCGCCTGGGCCCGGGCCGGGTTTGACGCGTCCGGTTTTGACATCGCGCCGTCCGCCGTCCAACTGGCGAAGGAATGGACCGCCGCCGCGGGTCTGCAAGCCCGGTTTGCCTGTGAAGACTTTCTCCAGAGCGAACCGCCCTTCCTCTTTGACTGGGTGTTCGAACACACCCTCTTTTGCGCGATTGACCCGCGCGACCGCAACGTTTACGTGCAGGCCGTGCTCCGCTGGTTGAAACCCGAGGGAAACTATCTCGCGGTGAACTACCTGATCCCCGGGGAGGACGGCCCGCCCTTCGGCACCACGCGGGATGAATTGATGAAACGGTTCTCACCGCATTTCGATTTGTTGAGCGAATCGGTGCCGCGTTCCTATCCAAACCGGACCGGCCTGGAACTCCTGCTCTGGTGGAAGCGAAAACGCGGAGTGTGAAAGTCAGCCGCAAGCCGCCCTCGCTCGTGTGGTGTCTCAGAATTGCGTGTCCCATTCGCGACGTTGGAAAGGCACAGGTCATTGCCAGACGGCACGCTAATTTGTGGTCGTCCTCAAATGTCGATTCCGGGTGATACGTCCGCAGGAACAGAATTCATCCTGTGAACGCCGAGAGTTGTTGAAACTCACCGATCCCTTCGCCATTGTTTTGCGCCTATGGAACCCGCGGACCCATTGGACGAATTGTTGACCTGCAGGCTCGAGCCGGGAAAGAAGGCGGTGGAACCGTGCACGATCGTCATTTTCGGCGCGAGCGGCGACCTGACGGCCCGCAAACTCATTCCCGCCTGCTACCATCTCTGTCGGGAAAAACAGTTGCCGACGCCTTATCGTATCATCGGTTTCGCCCGGCGGCCAAAGACCGACGACGCCTGGCGGGGGGAACTGCGCGCCGCGCTGGAACAATTCTCCCGCACGAAGCCGATCGACGACGGAGTGTGGGCGGAATTCGCCACCAACGTCTTCTACTGCCAGGGCGATATCTCCGACCCCGCGGCCTATAAAAGACTGGCCGACCGGTTGGCCTCCTTCAGCAACGATCGGTTGCGCCGCAACCTGCTGTTTTACCTGGCCACTTCTCCGAGTCAGTTCGGCCAGGTCGTGGAGCATTTGCATCAATCGAGCCTGTTGCGCAAAGAGGAAAGCGTCGAACCCGACCAGCGCCTGGTGGTGGAAAAGCCCTTCGGCCATGACCTCGCCTCGGCGCACAAGCTCAACGCGGAGTTGACCCGTTTCGCCCACGAAAAACAGATCTTCCGCATCGACCATTACCTCGGCAAGGAAACGGTCCAGAATATTTTGTTGTTTCGTTTCTCCAATTCGATTTTCGAACAACTCTGGAACCGCCAGTCGGTGGACCACGTCCAGATCACGGTGAGCGAAAAGCTCGGCGTCGGCACGCGGGGCGGTTATTACGAGGAAGCGGGCGCGCTGCGCGACATGGTGCAAAATCACCTGTTGCAGGTCCTTTCGCTGGTGGCGATGGAACCACCGGTAACGCTGGAAGCCGAAGCGATTCGCGATGAAAAGGTCAAATTGCTCAAATCCATTCGCCTGATGCATCCCGGCCAGGTGGACGCGAATATCGTGCGCGGCCAATACACCGCCGGTGAAATCGACGGCCAGCCGCGGCCCGCTTACCGCCACGAACCCAAGGTCAAGCCCGATTCCACCGTCGAAACCTACGTCGCCATGCGCCTGCTGATCGACAACTGGCGTTGGTCGAACATTCCGTTTTATTTGCGCACGGGCAAAAACCTGCCGCAGAGCGCGAGCGAAGTGCGCGTGCAGTTCCGGCGCACGCCCCACGTTCTGTTTGCGGCGCAATGCGGGCCGAAACTCGAAGCCAACGCGATTACGCTGCGGCTGCAGCCCAACGAAGGCATTTCACTTCGTTTCAACGGCAAGGTCCCCGGCGCGAGCATGGAAATCCGCCCCGTGCGGATGCACTTCAGTTACGACTCCGAATTCGGCGCCTACACCCCGGAAGCCTACGAGCGACTGCTCCTGGAAGCCATCGCAGGCGACGCGACGCTCTTCATCCGTCGCGACGAAGTGGAGACGGCCTGGAGCATCGTTGACCCCATCCGCGAGGCGTGGTCCGGCCGGCCCTTGAGCGGAAAAGAATTCTACCCGGCGGGGACCTGGGGCCCGGTGGCTGCCGACGAATTGCTCGCGCAACGCGGCCACGCCTGGCGAAACCCGCAGCCGGTCACCTGAATGCCGCCGGGCGCAGTCGCATTCGGGCCCGGCAGCCGCCGGCAGTCCTTCCCCTTCCCTTCGCACACGATGCCAAACTACGAGCTGTTCTCCTTCGCCAACGACGGCGCGCTGGCAGGCGCCGCCGCCGGCCGCTGGCTGGATGAACTCGCCGCGCGCCGTGGTCTCAACGCGCCCTATGCCGCGGCTTTGTCGGGCGGGCGGGTCGCCAAAAAGTTTTTCATGGCGGTTACCGACCGCGCCAAGGCACGGTCGATTCCGCTCGCGGAAGCCCATTTTTTCTGGGGCGACGAGCGTTGTGTGCCGCCCACGGACGCCGAAAGCAATTTCGCGCCGGCCAAGGAGCATCTCCTGGACCCGCTCGGAGTTCCGCCCGACAGAATTCACCGGCTGCGCGGTGAGATTTCACCCGATCGCGCAGCGACGGAAGCGGAGGCCGAGATTTGCCGCATTGCTCCGATGAACGCCGCCGGCCAGCCGGTTCTTGACCTGATCTTTCTCGGAATGGGCGAGGACGGACACGTCGCGTCGCTGTTCCCGGGAGCGCCGCCCGAAGTGGTCCGGAGCAAATCGGTTTATTTGCCGGTTCTCGCCCCCAAACCGCCGCCTCAGCGGATCACGATCAATTTCGCCGCCATCGCGGCCGCGCGGCAGGTCTGGGTGTTGGCGTCGGGCGCGGGCAAGGAAAATGCCCTGCGCGAATCGCTGGCAACGGACGGCACAACGCCTCTGGCCTGCGTGCTGCGCATGCGGGATAAGACCTCTATTTTCACCGACATCACAAAATAGGACCGGCGACCCCCCGGCCGCCTCGAGGCGGCACACGGTCGTTTTGGCGGAAATATTGGGACGAGAATTTTTTTTTGAACGAATTCGGGCGCGGTGGTTTCAAATCATCACTGAAGTAGTCAGGCGCTGTTCGCTAAGGGTTGGCAGAGAGGTCCTGTTAGTAATGAGGTTCGAACAGCGTATTTAGTTGGCCTCATTACCCTTCTGAGCGCCCGGGTGAGGGCGTTAGTGACCTCATCACCAATTGAGCCGGAGCAATCCGGCTCATTTTTTTTGCCGGAGACGGGGAAAGGAGTCGTGGAATAATGGAGTGTTGAAGCGAAGGAAACCGGGTCCCGGCACTTCACCACTCCAGTACTCCAGCACTCCAGCACTCCCCCGACCCCACGGCCCTGCTTCGCCCTGAATTCGCCGTTGCGCGGGAGCGACCGGCCCACTAAGGTTTCGACCGGTAAACGTCCGCGCGCGTGCTATGAAACACTATCTTGATTTCGAGAAGCCGATTGTGGAACTGCAGCGCAAACTGGAAGAACTCAAGAAACATCCGGAAGCCCATTCACTGGGCATCAGTTTCGAGGAGGAAACCGCGCAGATTGAAGAGAAAATCGAGGAAACCCGGCGGTTGATTTTCTCCAATTTGACGCCTTGGCAACGGGTGCAACTGGCCCGCCATCCCAAACGCCCGTACACACTGGACTACCTGCAGTTGGCCTTCAGCGATTTTTCCGAATTGCACGGCGACCGCTTTTTTTCGGATGACCGGGCCATCGTCGGCGGCTTCGCCCGACTGGGCGAACATAAAGTCATCGGCGTGGGCACGCAAAAAGGGCGCGAGACCAAGGAAAACATCCTGCGTAATTTCGGCTCCGCTCATCCGGAAGGCTATCGCAAGGCGCTTCGGTTGATGCAACTGGCGGACAAGTTCGGGCTCCCGATCATTACGCTCATCGACACCGCAGGCGCCTATCCCGGCATTGGCGCGGAGGAACGGCACATCGCCGAGGCCATCGCCTTCAATCTGCGCGAGATGATGCTTTTCGACGTGCCGATCATCGCGGTGGTGATCGGCGAAGGCGGTTCCGGCGGCGCCCTGGGCATCGGCGTGGCCGACCGCGTGCTGATTCTGGAGAACGCCTATTACTCGGTCATCAGCCCGGAAGGTTGCGCGGCAATCCTTTGGAAAGACCGCGCGGCCGCGGCGAAGGCGGCCGAGGCGCTCAAAATAACGGCCCGGGACCTCCAGGAACTCGGCCTCGTGGATGAAATCGTCCCCGAACCGCTCGGCGGCGCTCACAACGACCCCGCGGCAACCGCGCAGACATTGAAGCAGCACCTGCTCAAACATCTGAAGCAATTGCAAAAACTCTCCTCCGCCGAACGCCTGAAAAAGCGCTACCACAAATTCCGGTCGTACGGTCATTATCTGGAGCCGCAACCGGCGGCCGCTTAGAAATTCCGAATGACCCCTGCCGAATTGCGAAGTTTGAGGCCCGCCAGGTCGGGATAAGTTCGGCAACCGCCAATTGGCATTCGGATTTCCTCCCATGCTTTACCCGCTGACGTTCCAGCCGATTTTCAAAGAGCGCGTCTGGGGCGGACGCAATCTGGAGCGGCTCTATCAAAAAAGTCTGCCCCCCAACGTCTCCATCGGCGAATCGTGGGAAATCACCCACCGGCCCGAAGGCACGAGCGTGATTGCCAACGGGCCGCTGGCGGGAAAAAATCTCCGCTGGCTGATGGAACATCATGCCGGCGAATTGCTCGGTCCGGCCGGATCGCAGGGCGGCCGTTTTCCGCTGCTCGTCAAAATCCTCGACGCCGAGGAGAAACTTTCCCTGCAGGTCCATCCCCCCGCCGACGTTGCCGCCCGCCTCGGCGGCGAGCCGAAGACGGAGATGTGGTATATCGCCGACGCGCAACCGGGCGCGGAGCTTTACGTCGGTTTGCGCCGCGGCGTGACCCGCCTCGAATTCGAACGCAAGATCCAGGACGGGACCGTGGCCGATTGCTTTCATCGCCTGCGCGTCATGCCGGGGGATGTCATGTTCCTTCCCAGCGGCCGCGTTCATGCCATTGGCGCCGGCCTCGTCATTTTTGAAATCCAACAGAACTCGGACACGACCTATCGCGTGTTTGACTGGAACCGGCTTGGGTTGGACGGCCAACCGCGCGAGCTGCATGTCGAACAGTCCTTGCAGTGCATTGATTTCAGCGACTTCGAGCCGGCATTGACGAAGGGTGAAATCCAATACTCCGAGCGCGACGAATTTCAGTTGCGGGTTCTGGTGGATGACCCGCTCTTTACCGTGGAGCAGGTCGTGGATCGGAAAGGTCACCCAATCGAGATTCGCCACTCGCAACCGGAGATCATCGGCGTTCTGGAGGGCTGCCTCACCGCAACCGGCAGCGATGAACAAGTGACGCTTCGTGCCGGTCACTTTTGTCTGAAACCCGCCTGTGTCGAACGAATGAATCTCACTTTCCGTCCGCCGGTGAGTTTTCTCCAGATCAGGCCAAACGACCGGAGCCGGCCGCAAAGCAAGGAAGCGACCCCTTCGGACTCGCCCGCCCGCTCCTGAAATCCACCGAGACAAAATTTTGTCGCATATGCGACAAAAGGTTGTACGTCCGTTCGGGAACTGCATGCCGCAGCGGTTTAGAGTTGCCGGCCAGAGTTTGATTGATTCGCCGCGCCGGACAGCCGACATTTGCATCGACAAAACAGAATGACGGCATCCCAGAAAAGTTTCTTGCGTCGATGGCTCATCAACACCGTGGCCGTGATGGTCGCGGCGAAAGTCGTCCCGGGAATCGAGTGTGACAACATCATCGCCTTGTTCGCCGCCTCGCTGTTGCTCGGCATTTTCAACGCGCTGCTGCGCCCTTTACTCCTGCTGCTGTCGCTGCCGTTGGTCCTTGTCACCCTGGGATTGTTCGTCTTTGTCATCAACGCGCTGCTGCTCTATTTCGTGGGTTACCTGGTGAAATCGTTTGTGGTCGCGAATTTCCGGGCGGCGTTCTGGGGGGCGCTTGTCATCAGTCTGGTTTCACTGGTGCTGAATCTGATTACCGGGAGCGGCGACCGCCGGATCGAAGTCCGCCGGATCGGAATTCGCCGGAGCAAAACGCGTTCGGACAGGCGCGACGGCGACGGGCCGGTCATTGATGTTTAATTTTCAACGCCGCTGATAGGCCGCGCGCAGCGTTGCAACCCCTTTCGCCTGAAAATCCTTTTCAAAGTCCGTAATGATGTCACTCAGTTCAGGCGGCGTTTCCGCCAGGAAAAAATCCGTGTTCGCCGCGAACACCTCGGTCATTTGCGCAAAGTAATCCTCGTCATCCGTCCGCAAGTAAACCGTGCCGCCCGGCGCGAGGACCGGCTGGGCCAATTCCGTGAAGCGGGTATTGACCAACCGGTTCTTGCGCTGCTTCCGCTTCGGCCAGGGATCCGGAAAATAAACGTGCAACGCGCGCACCGACCCCCGCGGGAGCAGATACTCGATCAGGTACGAGGCTTCGATGCTCACCAATCGCAGATTGGCCAGGCCGGCGCGCATCCCTTTGCGGTCGATTTTCCGCAGTCGTCCGAGCAGTCGTTCCACAGCCAGAAAATTACGGTCGGGGTGGAGTTGAGCGGAGTGCACGGCAAACGAACCGTCCCCGCTGCCGAGTTCCACTTCCAGGGGCTGTGGACGCGGGAACAATTCCGCCGGCTCGAGGGGTTCGACGATGGAGCTCAGCCGGTAAATCAAGGTGGCGGGTGGAACGCGCAACGCGCGAGGCGGAGCAACCTGGCTGGCGCCGGTTACGCGTTGGCTGTTGTCTCCGACCCCCGGTGAGGGCAAGCCGTCCTGGTGGTTCATTTCTTGACGAACAGCGCCAGCGAAGCCGTATAGCCGTGCAGAAAATTGCGGTCGCCGACCGGCCCGATTTCGCCGTTGCAGAAAAAGCCGGCCAAACCCAGCGGCCCCAATTCCCGTTGAATCAACCCCGCATCGTGGTTCGGCAGACCGAAGAGGCGGTGCCCGCGCCCGTTGCAACTGCACAGGCATCCGCCATAAATCCTGGAGTCGCCCAGCTTTTCTTTCGCGCGTGACAGCAAGGCCATCAGGTCTTCCGTAGCCGCCGTGGCGTCCCGACGCTGGAATTGAATCGTCTGACCCCGGCGCGGCAAGGCGCCGACCGCGATGACACCCGAGCGCGGGTCCGCGCCGAGCAGGTTGCGGACCAGAAAATCGCCACGGTGAAAATGCTCGAGATACTCGTTGATCACGAGGCCCACGAACAAATTGCCCTGCGCATTCTTTTTTTCGGCGGCCGGCAGTTGATTGAAGGTTTCAAGGAGGACCTGGTATGCGGGGCGATTTCCAATCTCGTGAATGAGGTTGCGTTCGACTTTGGTAATGGTCCAGGTGTCTCCGATGGGAGTGCAGCCTTGGGAAATCACGCCTTCCAGCCTGAGGTCGCCCCCGAAGGAGACCGCCACACCGCCTCCCTCGAACACCTCGCCGTTCAGATAAACCTGCGTTGTCTGCTCCTGATGATCGCCACTGGCCAGTCCGCCCAAAACGGGCAACGGTGCATACGCTTCATTCCAGCCACCCAACCAACTCTCCGGGTCCAGATGAAACGGATCGGCCAAGACCAGCCAGCCGTTGGTCTGGTCCGGGCTGATGCCCGTTTCCAGATGCCAGTAAGCGGGGCCGTTGGCTTCCTCGACCTGTTCCTGGGTAAAATGAACCGCCTGCAATTCGGCGCCCGGCAGGCTGAACAAGCCCAGCGCCAGGCCGGCAGAATCTTCGATTTCCCGCTCGCCCACAATGACGCTGGCGCTCGAACAGCCGACGAGCAAGGGTATTTGGCCGTGCACACGGAGAATCTCCAGCACCTGACCGGCGTGAGGGAATAATCCCGGAGTCATAAAGACCATCCCGATCGAGACGCGCGGCGCCCGAAGCCGGCCGCGCAACTGTTCGGCCCAGGATTGAAGGCCTGCTTCCTCAAATCCTCCATTCCAATGACCCGTGGAGGCGAACTCGTCCTGCATAAGAAGAAACTAGCCGGAAGCAAGCCGATGGCAATTCAGAATCGACGAGCAGAAACAAACGGATCGACCAGGGAATCGGCCAACCGGCGCGGGACGATCAAGCCACGCCCATTGGCTAGCCGGACGGCTTGAGCATCAAGTCAACCAGTTCGCCGGGATGGACCTCCAATCCGGCCGGCACGCTCAGCAAAATCGGCAGACCGCGGTCCAACGCCGTGCCATACCCGCGAATGCGCATCGGCGCCGTCACCGGTTCCATCTGGACACCCACCTGCAGGATTCGCGCATTGGCCGACTGCACGTGGGTCCGGCGCGTGTAAACTTTGACCGTGTCACCCACCTTCGGTTCGAACGCCAGCGGTTGGCGCATGTAACCGATGATGCGCCGCGCGCTCGGAGCGTCAATGGTCAGGATCGGTTCGCCCGCCAGGATGGTTTCGCCGGAGCGCCGATAGATGTGGCTGACCACGCCGTCCATCGGGGCTCTCAACGTGATCGGGTTCAGTTGCGCTTCGGTCAGGCGGAGTTTTTCGTCCTGCACGGCCACCGCCGCCAAAATGGCCGGGCTTGTGGGCTGAGGATTTTCCCAGTTTCCAGGCACCTTCAGTTCACGGAGTTTTTGTTCGATTTCAGCCACCACCCTGGCCCGTTCCTCGACCTCCGCGCGCAAGGCGTCGCGATCGCGCAAGGCCACTTCGTAGCCAAAGATGTTGTTGTTGTTCTGGCCGCCTTGGGGAATGCCGCGGGGAACAATCTGCTCGTCAAACAGCCGGGCGACGCGCTCCAGATCGCTTTCGGCAAACTGCAGTCGCACGCGTGCGGCAGCCAGATCCACCCGTTGCACCAGCCAGCTCAGCCGGAGTTGCTGATAGTTCACCGCGTCGCGGTGCTGATTGAGCACGGGATCCATTCCCGTCTTCAGCAGCTCGACTTCCGCCCGGATAATGGCCAGCGAAGCTTCGATGACCTTTGGGTCGGTCGTAATCACCCGGGCCACCGCGTCGCCGGCCTTCACCGGCTGAAATTTGTCCACGCTCAAATCGGCCAATTGCCCGGGTTGCCGGCTGGCTACATTCTCCTGAATGGCTTCGACTTCGCCGACAAAGGTCGAGGCCCCCAGGTTGCGGTTCCACAGATACAAAATCAGGACGGCGACACAGCCGAATATGAGCACCGGCATTCCCTGCAGACGAAAGTCCTTCCACCGTTGCGCCGGGGGCGTCGGGATCGTGGGTAAGGGATTCATCGCTAAATCTCGGATTCGTCTTCGGTCTTGAGTCCCGTCAGTCGTGAGACGCCTTGCAGGGCGCGGAGTTCGCTCAGCAGATCCTCCATGCGATCAGGGTCACGCATCAGCAGCCGGTAGGACAGGTCCGTGCCTTCATAACCCTCGTGCGAACGCTGGCTGGCACAAATGGCCTTGCGACTATGCCGATGGAGGAGATTGCGCAGGTCGCCCAGATCGGAAAGCGGGCGGGACCAATGAAGATTGATGATCGTGTCGTAACGATGGCGCGTGCCGAAGGAGGTGAACCAGAGATAAATCATGATCAGAGCCAGCAACAGGCAGCCGAAGACCGCGGTGGCGAATTTCATGGTGCCGGCGGCCATGCCGATGACGATGACGCACAGGACGTAGGTCGTGTCCAGCGTGTCGCGCAGGATGTTGCGAAACCGGACGATGGCAAACACGGCCATCAGACCGAAGGCGGTCACGAGGTTGTTGGACAACACCATCATGACCATCGCCACGACCATGGGCATGACGACCAGCGAATTCACAAACGACCGCGAATAGGAAAGGCCGGTGTGCGTAAACATGTAAACCCACGCCACGACGTGGCCGCCGGCAAAGGCCAGCAGCAGTCCGAGAATCATCGCGGGAACGTTGGTGGGAACGGCGGCAAAGTCGCCGCGAAAAAACTCGTCTAGACTCATGAGGCCGGTTTGCGGATCAGATCGCCCGCCCGTCCGCTGCCTGTAAATTCTTTGAATTCCTGAAAGTCCGTTTCCCGCTCGTTCACCACGAACGTCCGATTGACCCGATGCAGGCCCACCCGGTTCACGCCTTCCACATATTTGGCGGCGGCGCACTGCGTCAAACTGAAAACGCGCACCAGTTCCTTGAACCAGTCGGGAAAACGGTCGGTAAACTTCAGCTCCAGAATGACCTCTTTGCCGAAGACGATGACCGGGTCGTCCACATGAGTATTCAGGCGGGCCACCGGTTCCGGTTGGCATTTCAC
The DNA here is from genome assembly GCA_035637175.1 of Haliangiales bacterium. Classification (GTDB taxonomy): domain Bacteria; phylum Verrucomicrobiota; class Verrucomicrobiia; order Limisphaerales; family AV2; genus AV2. Next base: position 16,919 of record DASPXS010000283.1, read on the forward strand.
CTCGCGGTCCAGGGTCAGGCGGACGGAATTGTCCCGGGGACTGATCCACGCTTCGCGCAGGTAAGCGACGTGCACCTTGGGTTTGGCGCAGATCTCCTGCATTCGTTCGCAGAAATTCTGCAAGGCGACCAGTTGCCGCGGGTCCCGCGACACCAAATGCGACGGCTCGGGCAACTGCCCGGCCAGGAGCCAGTCCACCGCGTCGCGGCGCACCGCCCCGCGCTGCTTGGTAATGATGCTGTTCATTCGCCGCTTAATCTCGAAGAAAATGGGCGCCTCCGCGCGATTGTCATAAAAACGAAGCCTCAATTTGTGCCGGTTTTTGTCTCCGTTAATCGTGTTCTGGTAAAGGCGCAAGTCATCCGAGTCGAGATAGAGACTGTGCACCCCATAGGAGAAATTGGGCAGCGTGGCGCCGTATTCATCAATCTCCAGATAGCCGTTGACAAAATCCCGCACTGCCAGCGCGACACCCTCTTTGATCACGTACTTCA
>DASPXS010000284.1:0-30454 GCA_035637175.1 Haliangiales bacterium
GATTTGCCAGGAAATCCCCTGTTCCAACCTGTTTTGAGGGCTTTCATCCCGATTCCAGTGTCCGGCGGTAAACATCAACGTATTCCGCCGACGTTCGCTCCCAGGAAAAGTCTGCGGACATCGCGTTTTTCTGGAACTGCCGATACAATTCGCGCTCCTGGTAAAGAACCAGCGCCTTCCGCACCGCCTTGGCCAGCGCCCGCGATGAGTACTGATAAAACTTGATGCCGTTGGCCCGCTCCAGGTTTTCGGCAGGGTCAATGATGGAATCATCCAAACCGCCCGTCGCGCGAACGACCGGCACCGAGCCGTAGCGCAGACTATACATCTGATTGAGGCCGCACGGTTCGAATCGCGATGGCATGAGGTAAAAATCGCAGCCGGCTTCGATGCGATGGGACAGGGCGGGGTCGTAACCGATGTTTGCGGCGGCCTTGTCCGGGTAGCGTCGGGCCAGGTTTTGAAACGCTTTTTCGAGGATCGCCGAACCGCTGCCCAGCAATACGAACTGCATATTTGCAGCCAGCATTTCCTCCAGCGCGCCCAGGAGGATGTCGCTGCCTTTCTGGTCCACCAGGCGGCTGATGTTGGCGAAGAGCGGGATGTCCGCCGCCCGGGGCAGGCCCATGTCCTGCTGTAGCAACTGTTTCTCGTCGTCTTTTCCCTCCAGGTTGTCCGATGAAAACGAGTTTTTCAGGAAAGGATTATCGGTTGTCTTCCACTCGGTGTAGTCCACGCCGTTGAGGATGCCCACGAGCGACCGCTGGCGCCGCCGCAAAATATCATCCAACCCGCCGCCGAATGCCTCGGTCATAATTTCACGCGCATAACGCGGGCTGACGGTCGTGATCAAATCCGAGTAGCAAATGGCCGCCTTCAGGCAACTCATCAGGCCGTGAAATTCGACGCCGGCGGGATGAAAATAATCGGCGGGCAGATTGGTCAGCTCATAAAACCGGGCAGGAAAGATCCCTTGATAGGCAAGATTGTGAATCGTCAGGCAACTCTTCGACGCCGTGCCCCACCCTGCCCGTTCCTTTTCGTGCTTCAGGAACAGCGGCACCAGGCCGGCCTGCCAATCGTGCACGTGCACCAGCTCCGGTTGCCAGGGCAGGTATCGCGCAAGCTGCGCGACGCATTTGGAAAAGAAAATGAATCGCTCGGCGTTATCGGGATAATCGACCCTTCCCTCCTGATACAACCCCGGGCGATGGAAAAAATCCGCCTGGTGAACGAAGTAAACGGTCAGGCCGGGCTCCCATTCGCGCTTGAACAATTCGCCCTGGATGCGGCGCGCGCCCAAGGGCAGGTCGATGCGCCAGTCGAAGCGATGAATATCCGGGAATCTTTCCCGTATGCCCTGGTAAAGCGGTGTGACCAGACCGACCTGCAAACCCGCCTTGGCCAACGCCTTTGCCAGCGCACCCACCATGTCGGCCAGCCCGCCCGTTTTGGAATACGGATGGACCTCGCTGCTGGCGAGCAGGACTTTCATGAGTTGCGATGGCAACAGCCGGTTTTATTGCGCCCTGATGCAGTCGGTTTTCAGATAAGATTGCAGCGGGCCGGGAATGGCGATGGTGCCGTCGGCTTGCTGATACGTCTCGACCAGGGCCACAAACAGCCGGGCCAGCGCCGTGCCGCTGCCATTAAGAACGTGCGGGAGTTTGTTCTCTCCGGATTCGGTTTTAAACCGCAGATTCATGCGCCGCGCCTGGAACTCCTCGCAATTCGAACAGCTCGAAACTTCCAGATAACTCCCCTGCCCCGGCGCCCACACCTCGATGTCGTAGGTCTTCGCGCTGGCAAAACCCATGTCGCCGGTGCACAAGAGCACCACCCGATAGTGCAATCCCAACAATTGCAGCACGCGCTCCGCGTCGCCGACCAGTTTTTCCAGTTCCGTGTAGCCATTTTCCGGCTTTACGATCTTGATCAACTCAACCTTGTCGAACTGGTGCACGCGAATCATGCCGCGGGTCCCGACGCCGGCCGCGCCCGCTTCCGCGCGAAAACAGGGACTGTAAGCGCAGTAGCGGATCGGCAGTTGACCCTCTTTCAATATCTCTTCGCGGTGGATATTGGCCACCGGCGCTTCGGCGGTGGGCAACAGGTAGAGGGTCCCGAGCGTCGCCTCGTCCCGGCCCTCTTGAACGGCATACGCCTGGTCTTCAAACTTGGGAAACTGTCCGACGCCTACCATGCAATGGCGACCGACGATGTAAGGGGGCGAAACCTCGGTGTAACCGTGCTGGTGAACATGCGAATCCAGAAGGAACTGAATCAATGCCCGCTCGAGCCGCGCGCCCCAGTTCGTGTAAAGCAGAAAACCGCTGCCCGACAACCGGGTGGCACGCTCGAAATCAACCAGCCCGAGGCTTTCACAAATTTCAACGTGCGCCTTCGGTTTGAAACTGAATTTTGATTTCGCGCCCCAGGCGCGCACCTCCGGATTGTCCGCGGGAGTTTTGCCCATCACCACGCTGGCGTGCGGCAGGTTCGGCAAGCGCAGCAGAATTTCGTCACGCGCCTTTTCGGTTTCGGCAATCGCCCGGTCAAGTTCCGCAATCTTGTCGCCCATTTGCCGGGTCTCCGCTTTTTTGGCCCCGGCTTCGTCGCTTTTTTTCTGCGCCATGAGAGCGCCGATCTCTTTGGAGACCCGATTGCGCTGCGCCTTGAGTGTTTCGACTTCGGCCAGCATTTTCCGGCGCCGATCATCCAGCGAAAGGAGTGTGTCGATCCCCGCTTCATCCCCTGCCCCACGCGTGGCCAAACGTTGCCGGACAAAATCCGGTTGTTCGCGAATCAGTTTGATGTCGAGCACCGCGGCATTATAGGCAGGCATGCGTTCAGCGCAAAAAGAAACTGGCTTCCCCGGTCGTGTTCCTTGCCGCTTGCGTTTTTGCCGGACCGAGGCATAAAGCGGGTATGACCTCGGCAGATTCCAGCAACTCCCTCGGCCGGGTCGCCTCGCTGCATTTGCATCCGCTGGAGCCTGGCGCACCGTTAAGATCGGTCGATTCCATCGAGGCGATCGCCGGCAAGGGAATCGACGGCGAACCGCGCTACTTTGGGCGGGTCAGTCAAACGACGGGCCAACCCCGCCGACGGCAGATCAGTCTGATCGAACGCGAGCAGATCGCCGATCACGCGGTGGCGCTGGGAGGGAGATCCATTCCGCCCGGCGCCGTCCGGGCGAACGTTGAGACGCTGGGCGTCTCTCTCATCGCGCTGGTCGGCCGGCAGGTGGAAATCGGCGGCGCCGTGCTTTTGCTCTACGAGCCGCGCAAACCGTGTGGGAAAATGGACGCCGTCTGCAAGGGATTGCGCGCCTTGATGGAAAACAACCGCCAGGGCGTCCTGGCAGAAGTGATCAAGTCGGGCCGGATCCGGGTGAATGATTCGATCCGACCGGCAAAAACCGTCCTGCCCGATTCCGTTCCCGGTTGTGCCCTGTGAAAATCCTCGTTCTGACCAACCTCTATCCGCCTCACCATGCGGGCACGTACGATTTGCGGTGCCAGTCGGTGACGGAAACACTGCGTCTGCGGGGCCACCCGGTCCTGGTGGTCACTTCCAATCACGGTCTGAACACCGAGCAGCGAGACGAGGAAATCCACCGGCGTTTTTTCCTCAATGGCGCCTTTGGCCACCCGCTCTCCACCGGCTATCGCGAAGTGCAACGGATCGAAGAGCACAACCACCGCGTCCTTCAGGAAGCGATCGCCGATTTCCAGCCCGATCTCGTCCACGTCTGGAGTTTGCGGGGACTTTCCAAGTCGCTGATTTTTGGGCTGCGCAATTCGCGGTTGCCGACCGTCTATGACATCGCTGACCGCTGGCTGGCGGAGGATTTGCGCGCCGACCCGTGGCTTCGCTGGTGGAATGCGCCCGGCAGCAATCTCCTGCGCCGCAGTCTGGAACTGGCCGGCCAGCGAAATCGCTTCGACGCCACGGCGCCCACCCGCATGATCAAAGGCCTCGAACGCATTCCGGAAGTTTACGGACCGCCCGAGGTCGTCGCCAACGTGACGCCGGATTCGATTTCTTCGCTGCGCTTTGACCGGCTTTACTTCTGCAGCCGGGCGCTCAAACAGGCGACGCAAGAAACCGGTTTGCGCGTCAGTCACGGCGAAATCATTTATCCCGGCATTTCCATGCAGCTTTTCGTCGGTGATGTGAAACCCGTTTCCGCTCCGCTCAACAAGCTGCTCGTCGTCGGCCGGCTGAACGAAGAAAGCGGTCTGATGACGGCGGTCCAGGCGCTTTTGCAGGCGCGCCAGGGCAAATCGCAGCTCGCTTTGAGCATCTACGGTCGCGGTGAAACGGACTACATCTCGCAGTTGCGTTCGTTTGTGGTGCAGAACTCCCTGCCGGTGGAATTTCTCACGGTGTCGAATCAAAACCGCGATCTGGCGGCGGTCTATCGCCAGCACGACGCGCTGCTTTACACCGCCGAATGGGAGGAGCCGTTTGCGGTCACTCCGCTGGAAGCCATGGCCTGTGGCCTGCCCGTGATCGGCGCCAACGTCGGCGGCGCGCGCGAGCTGTTGCGCCATGGGGAAAATGCCCTCACCTACACGCCGGGCGACGCGCCGGAATTGGCGGCGCGCATCCAGGAACTCCAGATGCAACCGGCGCTCCGCTGTCAACTGGCGGAAACCGCCCAGGCCGAGGTTCAGAGCAAGTATAATGAAACCACGGTGGTTGATCAGATCGAAAACTATCTCAATACCTCGATAGAAGTCTGGCAACACACGTAGGAGGCATGGAGGGATGGAGTGTTGGAGTTATGGAGTAGAGACCCGTACGCCATCCCTCTTTACTCCATCCCTCCATTCCTCCCCCCGGCGGCTCCTACATTCTGGTTGCCAACCCTCCCCTGCCCCGCCAAATTCACTCTATGCAATCTGTTTTTAGCGGCCCGGTTTATGTGGTGCGAGACAACATCGACACCGATCAGATCATTCCGGCGCAGTATCTCACTCTCGTGCCGACGATTGCGGACGAGTACAAAAAACTCGGCAGCTACGCGCTTTGCGGCCTGCCGGAATCGCTCTATCCGACCCGTTTCATCAAGGAAGGCCGGCTCGAGACCGAGTATCCGATCGTCGTGGGCGGGAAGAATTTCGGCTGCGGCAGTTCGCGCGAACATGCGCCCATTGCTTTGGGCTCGGCTGGCTGCAAGGTTGTGGTGGCTGAAAGTTTCGCCCGCATCTTTTTCCGTAATTCCGTGGCCACCGGCGAGCTTTATCCCTGCGAGTGCGTCGATCGTTTGTGCGATATTTTGAAAACCGGCGACCTGCTGACCGTGGACCTCGACAAATGCGCCGCCACTGCACAGGCGACCGGTAAGGTTTATCCGTTCAAGCCGCTGGGTGATGTGCGTCCGGTTGTGGATGCCGGAGGCCTGTTTAACTACGCGCGCAAAACGGGTATGATTTCGGCCGCAAAGTAGAGCCGGTACCGTGCCGGTCTCCCGACGATGGACAGGCGTCCGTCCGAAGGACAAAAGAATTCGCTTTCAAAAAGAGTGAGGCAGGACATGAGTTCGTCCTGCATTTATGTCCATCGCTGACCTCCGTAAGGAATACACCTTGGGCAGCCTGAAAGAGGCGGACCTGGACGCCGATCCGCTCAGGCAATTCGACCAGTGGTTCCAGCAAGCCGCCCAGGTCAAGGCGGGTGGCGGCCGCTGGCGCGCCTTCGCTATCGGCCTTTACAATGCGTTTCAGGCCTTGCTCGGCCACAAGCCGGTTGACCCCAATGCCATGGCGCTGGCCACTGCGGACAAGGAGGGATGTCCGTCCGCGCGCATGGTCCTCCTGAAAGGGGCGGATGAGCGGGGATTTATCTTCTTCACCAACTACGAGAGCCGCAAAGGGAGCGAACTGGCGGAGAATCCACACGCTGCGCTGGTGTTCTACTGGCCGGAACTCGAACGCCAGGTCTGCGTCGTAGGCACGGTGACCAAACTGCCCCGCGAGGAGTCGCAAGCCTATTTCAAAAGCCGGCCACGCGGCGCGCGGCTGGCCGCCTGGGCGTCAGACCAGCACAGCGTGGCGCCCAGCCGCGAAGCTCTGCAACAACGTCTCATTGAGTTTGAAGCGAAATTTCGCGACGAGGACGTTCCCCTGCCGCCGTATTGGGGAGGGTTTGTGCTCGCGCCGAGGGAAATCCAGTTCTGGCAAGGCCGGCCAAACCGATTGCACGACCGCTTTCGCTACACGAAGCGGACGGATGGCAAGTGGCTCATCGAGCGTCTGGCGCCGTGAGCCCTGTTTTCGCGCTCCGCGCTTGAGTCAATGCATCTGCACCGCGCACGTTCCAAGGCCGCCACGGTAGAAATTGAACTGCACGTTCGGGTGATCGGCCAGCAGGGACATGGGCACCGACGTATCCACCATGCGCTCTGAAATCATCAACGTGGTCAGGCGTTGACCAAACGGATTGTCGTGCTTGCCCGCGTGCCAAATCGAAACCTTTTCCGCTTTCCACGTCTCGAGCGGACCGACGCTGATCGCTTTGATCGGCACCAGGGCGATGTTGCCGCCCCCTGAGGTGCGCGCGTTCTGCGCGATGGTCAGCGGATGAAGGTCAACCACACGCGTCGGCAGTTTGCGGTATTCGGCGGGTGACGGCGGTTGGTCCACGAACCTGCCTTTGCGCGGCAACGGGTCATTGAACGCCCAGTGCTTCACATCCCCCTGCCCTCCCTGCATCACCGCGCAGTGCACTCCGGCGTCCCAGCTCCTGCGATACGCGCCGGTGTCCGCTTTGGGGAAATGCAGATTGGCGTCGGGCATGCGCAGCTCTTTGCGCAAGCGCTTGAAGCAAAGCTCGCGGTCGGTGCGTTCGAAGGAAAGCGGATGCGTCAGCGGCACTTCTTTACCCTCGTGAAACCATTCGTCCATGCCCCAGAAGTGGGCGGAGCGGACATTGAGGTTCAATTCGTTTACCAACCGGGCGACCAGGGGCAATTGTTCGGTGGGCCCGATCGGACCGCAGAGACCGACCGGATTATCCTCGGTGGATAGCTTCCAGGCGTTGAGGTACTCGAGCGCTTCAGCCAGATAGAATTCCTCGAGCGTGTCGTAGAAAACCACTTTGAATCCGGCGCGCGACAGCTTGAGCATTTTGTCCGGCGTCAGCCGCGCCGCCGCCTGCACAATGCTGTCATCCAGCGTCGTGTAGTCCCACCAATCGGGTGCAATGGAACTGAGTTTGCGTGACATCGAATAGGTGCGAGGTACAAATTATGTTATAGCTATGACAAAATCTGTACCACCGTCAAGGGGTGTATCCAGGATTGCGTCGATAATTCTTCCCCAGGCCGTCGAGCAACGGGTCCGCGTTTTCCACGCAAAAACCGAGGTGCGAATGGCGCCGCCAGCCTTCCGCGTGTTTGAAGCGCTTTGACATTGCGCCGACGGCCAGCGACGCCTGGTCCATCGCCTTGAGGTAGGAGTTCATTCCCTGGCTGATGTCGAGCCATTCCTTCTGACTGCGGTGGCATGACAGCGCCGCGCGCTTCGTATCGTGAACGGACGTCGTGTTCGCGAAAATATCGGGAACGACTTCCTGCCGCCGGCCGTCGCGCAGGCCATGCGGCATGGCGTGGTAAACCGACAGCTCTCCGTCGAAGTGTTTCTGCGCGGGAATCGTTTTGAAATTCGGCATGCCGCGGGCGAAGGCCGCGGTCACCGCGAGCCGGCAGGTATTGGAATGGTCCTCCATGTAATCCTGCGGCGAGTGGGTCAGAACCACCGCCGGCTTCACTGCCCGTATCACGGCGGCCAGGCGGCGAAGCAATTTGATCTCATAAAGGATTTCCAGGTCATCGGCGAGACTCGGATGCCAATGCGCGTCCAGAATTCTGGCAGCCTTCTGTGCTTCACCACGACGGACGGCGCGGGTTTTGGCGGCGTTCCATTTCACGCTGCCGCAATTGCCGCTCGCGACGTTCAGGTAATGGGTCTCCCAGCCGGCCCGTTTGAGCAGCAACAGCGTTCCGGCCATATAAAACTCGATGTCGTCCGGATGCGCGGCGATGGCGATGGCGACGGGTTTGGGCATTTCAGAATTCTCCGGCGCTGCGACAGAACCCACCCCTGACCCCTTCCGGGAGGGGAACGACGCAAGTGCCCGACCGACCACGCTCGCCTGCTTTGGAGGGGTGGGGGGCGGGTTCGGAGGATTTCACTTTGAGGCCAGAAACGTCCGTCATTTCATCTCCGACATTTTCACCGGTCGCCCCGTGGCCGCCGATTTGTCCGCGGCAAAAATGACGGCGTGACTGCGCAGTGCGTCGTCGAGGCTGGTCAGCGGCATTTCTTCGCCGGCGTCCAGCGCGTCGCAGAAGGCCTGGAACTGGGTCAAATACGGGTGGTCCGACACGTCGCCGGAATCGAGCATCTTCATCGACAGCCCGCTCCATTTGTTTTTATTCAAGCCACCGAATTTCATCGAATGAAATTTGTTGTCGAGCAGGCTGCCTTCACTGCCGACCAGATGGGTGTGGAAGTAGTAAGGCTGGAGGCAATCCACCACGGCCGCACATTTGCCGACCGCGCCGCTCTTAAATCTCAGAATCGTGACGCTGGTGGTTGTGTATTCGTAGGGCCTGAAAATTTTGCTCTGCGACTTGGTGTCATAGCTGGTGACTTCCTCCACCTCGTCGCCCAGGCAGAGCAACAGCGCGTCGAGCGCGTGGCAGCCGGCCGTGAGCAGCGCGCTGCCGCCGGCATCTTTACGCGTGTTCCAGCGGAATTGTCCGTACCAGGGACCAATGCCGTGGTAGTAATCCACCTCGCCGTAATGCAGTTGGCCGAGCAGGCCCCGGTCAATAACCGCTTTGGTGGCGAGAAACTGGCTGGAGAAACGGCACTCGAAGCAGACGCAAGTTTTCACCTTTGCCTCTTTCACGGCTTTTTGAATCGCCAGGCAATCCTTCCACGACAGCGCCAGGGGTTTTTCGACGATGAGATGTTTGCCGGCTTTGGCGGCAGCCACCGCCTGCTTCGCGTGGTCGCAGGGGTAACTGCAAATCGAAACGGCGTGGATGCTTTTGTCCCCAAGCAACGCGTCGAGGTCGTTATAGACGGTGATTCTGCCGCCGTGTTTGGCGCTCAACTCCGCCGGATCGAGTTTGCGCGAGGAATAAACCGCGGTGACCTGCCCCTGGCGGGTTGCGTTGATGGCCGGAATGTGCGCGGTCGCGACCCAGCCGTAGCCAACGATGCCGACGTTGTATTTTTTCATGCAGTGCGTTCGTTCCTCAAATTCCGCCGATCGACAAAAGAAACCCCGACGACGGCTGTCCGAACGATTACCGGATTTGCGTGAGCAACTCGGCAAGTCGCTTGTGAATTCTGGGCGCCCAGTCAGCCGCGGTTATGTTGGTAGCCAAAGTTCGCTTGGAAACCACCTCCACTTTCGTTTGCGACTCATCCACTTTCTCGACGAAAATGGCGACATTCTCGCCATAGCTTGCAAAGCTCATACCACCCTGAGCCAAAATGTAGCCTTCTTGCTTGTTATCTCCCACAATCTTTGGTCCGCCGCCACCCAATGCTTTGATCGCTTTCGGTATCGTGTCCCACACCGTGTCAAAAGAACCCGCATAAGTGTGGACCAGGCCTTTTCCCTTGCTGTTTCGCGCATCGGCAATTGTCGAGCATCCGGCCCCGAAAAGCAGAAATCCGACCGCCAGCGCCAAAACCCAAACGGTTGTCGTTTTCATTTCAATTACCTGTTGTTTGATGGTGGGAGAGCAACGCTATCCGCGAGGTCGGGAAGCGTGAAGTAAAATGTCGCGCCGCCGTCGACTTTGCCTTCGGCCCGGGTTGTGCCGCCATGCCGCTGGACGATCCGCCGGACCGTGGCCAAGCCAATGCCGGTGCCCTCGAATTCTTCGGCCCGGTGCAGCCGTTGAAATACTCCAAAAAGTTTTCCGACATATTGCATGTCGAAACCGACGCCGTTGTCCTGGACGTAAAATTCCCATTCGGTCCGGGCGATATTGCGGGCGCCTATATGAATCTCTGCGTGAGAGCGTGTCTGAGTGTATTTCAGGGCATTGGAGAGCAGGTTGGTCAGCACCTGTTTCAGCATTGCCCGATCGGCATACACTTCGGGAAGCGTTTCAATCTTCCACTCGATGCTCCGGCCTTGCGCGTCGGGCGTTAATTCCTCTCTGACCTGGGCCAACAGTTGGTCCAGGTTGACTTTGGACCGGGAAAGCTCCGAGCGGCTCATTTTGGAAAAAGCGAGCAGATCGTCGATGAGGGCGCCCATGCGTTTCGCCGCGTTGGAAATGGTGTCCAGATCATGCCGGCTGGCTTCATCCAGAGAGGAGGCGATGCGATGTCGCAACATATCGACGAAACCATGAATGTGACGAACGGGAGATCGCAAGTCATGGGAGACGGAGTAACTGAATGATTCAAGCTCGTGAATGGCCGACTCCAGTTGGGCGGTTCGTTCCTTGACCCGTTGTTCCAGCTCGGCGTTCAAGGTCCGGATTTCCTCCTCGGCGCGCTTGCGTTCGGTAATATCACGGACGAAGGCGTTGAAGGTGACTGACTGGGCGGTTTTTATCGGGGTCACCGAAAGTTCGACCGGAAATCGATGCCCGTTCTTGTGCTGCGCCGTCATCTCAATTCGCTGGTTCAAGATGGCGCTTTCGCCCGTCTCCAGGAACTGCCGCAAGTCCTGTTCGTTCGCTTCGGGAAGGTCCAGGGGAATCATCCTGGCCGCCAACGAATAGCCAATCGCCTCCCGCCCGGTCCATCCGAAGATTTTCTCCGCTTGCGGATTCCATTCCATGATGATCCCGCGGTTGTCCATGGTGATAACCCCATCCAGCGCGGTGTTGAGAATGAGCCGCAGGTGCTCCTCGCTCTCTCGCAATGCGTTTTCGGATTGTTCGATCTCCGCCTTTTGTTGTTGGAGGCTCGCGGCCATGTCATCAAACGCCTGGGCCAATTGATGCAATTCGTCCGCGGCGCGTGTAATGCCGGTTCGCGCCTCCAGCTCGCCGGCCTCCAGGCGTCTGGCCGCGCTGGCCAGGAGCTGGATGGGGCGCACCAGTTGGGCGTTGGCATAGGCCCGTGCGATGAACAACGTCAGCAGAGCGACCACCATCAGGATCGCAAGGTTGCGGAGCAGGTCGTGGTTTATTTCGGCAAAAGCGAGCGATTTGGGAAATCCCACGGTGACGAAAAGATTCGCCTGGCCGCTGCCGGGGATTGACGTAAACGCATACAATCTTGTCATCCCGTCAACCCCGGCCAGATCAGCCGTGCCTTCTCTCTTTCGCATCATGGTTGTCAGCAGGGGCGACAGGGGCAACTCTTGGCCGATCCATTTCTGCGGTTCAGGATAACGGGACAGGACATGACGGCTGCGGTCGAGGATGGCAATCTCTCCTCCGACCGGGAGAGGTTCCCTGGCGACGGCCTCGGTCAAGGCCCTCAAATCCAGCGCGGCATACACGATGCGCACCAGGCGCCCCTTTTCGTTAAAGACGGGATGCCCAAAGAGAAGCCGGGCATTCGCCTTGCCATCAGGAGGTTGATAATCTCCGATGGCAAAGTCTTGTGACTTAAGCACGCGTTGAACGTGGGCGCGATCGGCCAGATTGATCGGTCCGCCCCGGGGGAATGAGTTCGAAACCAGATCGCCATTGGTCTCGATCAGTCCGAAATCACAGTAGTTCGTATAGACATTCAGCAGGCTGGCGAAAAACGTGTCGAAGGCGCGCAGGTCGTTCCCGCGTGCCTGAGGGAACCGGGCCAGCCCGCTCAAATGCTGTCGAGTGGCTTCGACGAGCCCGCGCTGATTGGCCGCCGCCAACTGCACCACGCGTATCGCATCGTTTTCAACCCTGGCTATTCCCAGCCGGCGTTGTTGGAAGTTGGTATGGAGGGCGAATGCCAATGCCGGAATAACCGGCAATAAAATGAGCAGGAGCAAACGGGAACGAAACCCCATGACAGGCCAATTCATCATTGCGTCAACCGGTGTTGGTGGCATTAGCGGACAATCTCCTCCCGATTCTCAAGTGCCGACAACCGACTTGAATCGAGCGCGGTTTTCGGTCACCCTCGGTTGCATTCGCTGGCAATGAGACTGTAATCACCATCCACAGGACGTTTTTAGAACATTTCGTGCGCTTTGCAAGGCGAGTGTGGGGTGTGATGACTAAACTTTTTCCGAACCAAAGGCATCCGCCGAACGTTCAACACTTGAAACGAACGCGAAGGCGAGCGGTCAAAAATCGAATGGCATGACTATCGGAAACGCAGTCAACCACACTTCTCACGGGCCCGGACTGGGATAGTTGTATGCGGACCGCTCCCTTCGCCTCGCTCCAGTCGCTCTTTGCCATCACCGACGAGCAAGCGATGTGGCGTGTTCAGACCCAGGATGATGAGGGCGCTTTTACCCAACTGGTCCGCCGCTGGGGAGGCCCCATTCAACGGCTTTGCGTGCGGATGACCGGGGACGTTCATCGCGGCGAAGACCTCGCGCAGGAAACTTTCGCCCGCGTGTTCGCCCGGCGAAAGGAGTATCGGCCGAGCGGAAAGTTTGCAACGTGGTTATGGCGGATTGCGTTGAACCTTTGCTACGACGAATTGCGGCGGCGACGGCGTCGGGATGAATCCTCGCTGGACGCCAAGTGCGGAGAAGCCCTCGTCGCCCTGGAAACGTTCGTCGCCGCGGAACCGGCGCCGGACAAATCGATGGTGGACCAGGAGCGGAGCGAGATGGTGCGAAAGGCATTGATGCAATTGGCGGAAACGTATCGGACCGTGCTCGTGCTGCGGCATTATGAGAATTTGAAGTTCCGCGAAATCGCCGAGGTGCTCGAGGTGCCGCAAGGAACGGTCAAATCGCGCATGGCAGAAGCGCTGACGCAAATGGGCCGGCTGCTGAAACCGATGCTGGCGGACGCTCACCCGGCCCTGGGCCGCCGTCTGCCATCGGATGGGAGAGGAGCCGGCCCTGAGGGAGAAGGACTGCCGGGACTACGGACGCAACTGTTGGCCTGAAGGAAATTGATGAAGGAAAGTTATGAACCATCCAACTCGTGAAGAATGGATGTCGTATCTCTACGACGAGTTAACGACGGAAGAACATTCAAACCTGGCGGCGCACCTGGCGGTTTGCCCGGATTGCAAGGTCAAGGTGGGGGAATGGGGGGCGGTCCGGAAGGAGTTGAACGCCTGGCCGCTGTCACCCAACCGGGCGCCCGTCCTGCCGACGCGGCCGATGATCAGATGGGCCGCGGCGGCGGCGATTGTGCTTGCGGCGGGCTTCGGCATCGGGCGCCTCACGTCGGCCACGCCGGACACCGAGAAGGTCCGCGCCGCCATTGAGCCGCAGCTTCGACAACAACTGCGCCGGGAGATCGGGCAATCGTTGCGCGATGAATTGGACAGGACGTCGTCCGCCGCGTTGGCGGCGTCCAGCGAACAAACAAAGCAGTTGTTCGCTGAATTTGCGAAAATCGTGGAGGCCAGGCGGGCGGAAGATGTTCAGGCCATTTACACCGCCTTGGACAAGTTGGACTCGCAACGCGTCACCGACTTGGTATCGCTCAAGAAGGATCTGGACACCGTGGCATGGCTGACCGATGCCGGTTTGCGCCGCACCCATCAACAATTGGTTCAACTGGCCGATTACACTGAGCCGGCCGGCGTTTTGAATTCACCCAAAAACCACAAATGAATATGAAATCACTCAAAATTATCGTCACCTTAGTTCTGTCGAGTCTGAGTTCAATGTCCGGGCGGAGTCAGGACCCTCCCCCGGTGCCGATTCCGATCCCGGCGGCGGCAGAGGAAGAACCCGATGATCAACGGGAGTTGACCCGGGCATTGGCTGAGGTCCAGCGGCGGTTGGAAGTCGAGTTGGGGCCGAAGCTGGAAGCGGCTGCCGCCCGCGCAGACGCCCAGGTTCAGGCGGCGCAGCGACAGGTCGAAAGGCAACTGGCAAAGGTTCAACAGGCCATTGAACTGGCGCAGGCCGACCCGGCGGCTGCAGGGGCGGCGGCGACCCCGCCCGCTCCTGCCAAGCCGGCGCCCGCTCCCCGGTTTCAGCAACGGCTCGCGCAAATTGTCTCCCGCGCTCACGGGAGTCCGGGCCGCACGCTGGTGATTCGCACTTCGGACACGGACCCGAAGGTGCAGGCGAATCTGGAGGAGGACCTGGCGGTGATGTCGCGCATTTTTGACAAGGCGTTGGAACAGAAACTGAGCGAGGATCACCGGCACCGCGCCATGGGCATCGACGTTTTCTTTGCGCCCGGTTCCAGTCCACTGCGCAGTCTTTATCTGGAAGGTTATGGCGCGCTCTTCCTGATGAGCGTGAATTTTCCCCTGCTGCCGCCGCCGGCAAAGCCGGAAGCGACCCGGGAGAAATCCGACACCGATTCCACGTGGGAGGAGGCAAAGCGCGAGATTTATGGGCGCTCCGATGCGTGGAGCCAGCTCGGCGATCCTTTCAAATTCAGCCCCTCCAGCCCGGAACAGGAATACGACGAAATGAACGTTGAAGACTTGAAAGAGAGCCTGCTGGTAGCCCTCAAGAACGCCACGAACATCCGCAACCTGAAATCGGAGGAAACCCTCACCGTCTGCATTCTCGGCGGCGCCAGCGTGGGTCCAAGAAAGGCAAGGACGGCCAAGGCGTCGGGGAAGCGGGCGCCGGACGCCCCGGATGTGGACGTTGTTCTCTCGGACCGCGACGATGGCGTACCCGCGCGCGGAACCATCATGACGATTCGCGTGAAGAAGTCGGACGCCGACGCTTTTGCCAAAGGCAGGCTGAATCTCGACGATTTTCGCAAGAAGGCGGCCATCGCGACATACGCCGGGGACAGCGGCGGCTGGAGCAGCGGGGGCCCGTTCGGGCTGGTCGCGCCCTGAACGAAGGGTTCAGGAGTCTCCACGGTCTTTTGACCGCGTATCGGGACCATGAACCCGATTGAGTAGGGCGCGGTGTCCTCACCGCGCCGCACGTCGGCGAGCTGAGGACAGCCCGCCCTACCTCGCAGTTCATAGAGAGCCCTCACGACTTTTTCGTCGCGCATTGGGACCACGAACCGATTGGACAATTTCATGTCGCATATGCGACACGAATCTGTCCGAGCGCTTTGTACGGTTCATGGAGAGCCCACTTTCGTTTTTCCGAATGTATTGGGTCCACGAACCTCCCCCTCTCCCGCCCATCCGCCTTCGCCAAGGCTACGGCGGACAAGTCGGGCCGCCCTCCTCTCCCCCGTCGCCGGAGGAGAGGGGCGCCATTCGCGGTTCATGGAGCGGCTCAACTTCGACTGTTTCGCCGACCATGACCCATGGTGTCGTGTCCGGCTTTTTGATTGCGACCCCGGTCGAGGAATGGGCATCTTCGGTTGATGCCACGCGACTTCTTTCTCTCTTGCGCCACATGCCTTCTGGTCGCCATTTCAGTTTCGGCAAAATCGCTGACGCTGATTGTCGCCACGAATGGAAATGACCGGTGGTCGGGTCGATTGGAGAAGCCCGCGCGCGACGGCATGGACGGTCCGTTGGCAACGTTGCCCGCCGCTTTGAAGACGACCCGCGCGTCCCGCCGCAATTCGAGCGGGCCGCCTGAGCGCGTCACCATTCTGCTGCGCGGCGGAACGTATTCGGTCGCCGAACCGATCGTGTTGACGCCGGAAGATTCCGGTTCCGACGCCGGACATCCGTTCACCATCGCCGCGGTTCGCAACGAAAGGCCCGTGTTGAGCGGCGGCCGGCAGGTCCGCGGCTGGAAACGGGTCGAAGGCCAGGCCGGCTTGTGGCGGGCCGAAGTGCCCGAGGCGCGCGCAGGGAAATGGTATTTCCGCCAGTTGTTTGTCAACGGCGCACGCAAGCAACGGGCGCGGTCGCCCGATCGCGGTTATTTCCAGGCCGAAGGCGAATATCTCAACCTCAATCCCGTCCGATTCAAATACCGCAACGACGACATCAAAAGGGAGTGGGCGAATGGCGACGTTGAATTGATCGCGCTGCACAAGTGGATCGATCTGCGGCAATTCATCCGCGGATTGGATGAGAGCAACCGCATCGTCACCCTGTCGGACGCCATCGCCGAACACGTGAAGGAAGCCAACGCGCGTTACTACATCGAGAATGCGCCCGACGCACTGGACGGGCCGGGCGAATGGTATCTGGAGCGGAACACCGGGGTGCTGAGCTATCGCGCCGAAGCGGGCGAAGATTTAAGCGGAGCCGAGGTGATCGCTCCAATCCTTGATTCCACGCTTCTGCGATTCGACGGAGATTTCGCCGCGAAAAAACCGGTGCAGCACGTCGTGGTGCGAGGATTGACGTTTGCGCACACGGACTGGGCGCTGCCGCAAAACGGTTATCTGGACACACAGGCCGCCGTCCACGTGCGCGGCGATGTCCGGGCCGAAGGCGCCGTGGATTGCGTGATTGAAAACTGCGCCTTCGTTCATCTGGGCGGCTACGGCTTGGAACTGGGACGCGGCTGCCGGCATTGCCAGGTCGTCGCGAACGAGATTTATGACGCGGGCGGCGGCGGCATTCGCGTGGGCGAAACCGCCAGGCGCAGCGAATCATTTGACCTGAATTTCGGCCACGTCATCAGTGACAATCATCTGCACGAACTGGGCCGGGTTTACGCGCCGGCGGTCGGCGTGATCATTTTTCAGAGCGGCCAGAATCGCGTCGCGCACAATCACATCCACGACCTTTACTACACGGCGGTTTCGCTGGGCTGGAACTGGGGCTACCAGGAAACGTCCTGTCGCGAAAACGTCATCGAGTACAATCACCTTCACGACGTGGGCCAGGGTGTGCTCAGCGACCTGGGCGGTATTTACACGCTGGGCATTCAGAAAGGAACGGTGCTCCGCAACAACCTGATTCACGACGTGAATTCCCATTCCTACGGCGGCTGGGGACTTTACCCGGACGAAGGAAGCACGGGCATCGTGCTGGAAAACAACGTGGTTTACCGCTGCAAGAGCGCCGGCTTTCATCAGCACTACGGGCGGGAAAACATCGTTCGGAACAACATCTTTGCTTTCGGCGCCGAGCACCAACTGATGCGAACCCGCGAGGAGGAGCACCTCTCTTTCATCTTCACCAATAACATTGTTTATTTCGACTCCGGGACGCTGCTGGGCAGCAACTGGAAAAACGAGCGGTTCACGATCGACTACAACGTTTATTTCGATGCGCGCCACGGCGCTTCCGCCGAGGCGCTGCGATTCGCAGGCGCGACGTTCGATCAATGGCGTCAGCGCGGACACGACATCCATTCCCTGTTCGCCGACCCGTTGTTCCTCGCGCCCAAGCAATCCAATTTCCGTCTCCGGGACAATTCCCCTGCCCTCAAGCTCGGGTTCCGGCCGATTGATCTGAGCGAGGTCGGCGTGCGCAAAAAGTTCAGGAAGCAAGTGCGCGACAGGGATTGAAAGGCAGGGTGAGTTCAAGAATCGTCGCAAGAGCCGGAGCCGCCGAGGTTACGAGGCGGAAGTGTTTTTCATGCCAAAATCCGCCTCCTTACGTCGGCGGCTACCCTTCTTGAACTCACCCTCGATTAAAAGGCGCCGCCGATAAATTCGTGTTGCTTCGCGCCGATTCGTGGTTAAATCGTCACGATGAAAGTCGAAGCCCTCCACATCGGACAAAGAGTGAGGCACCCGCAGCACGGGATTGGAATCGTGAAGGCGCTCAGCGAACAGAGCGCTGACATCCAATTCGACGACCTGAAGCGGACGATTGCGCCGCAGACCAGCGACATCCAGCCCGCCGAGGCGCAGGCCGCCCTCAACGGGCTGGAAGTTCCGCTCGCCCAGTTTGTCGAACAGATTATCGGCAGTTTGATTGACAAGCTCGGCCTGGACAGACCGGATTTTGTCGTTCAGGAACTCGCCAACCGGTGGCGCGGTGGCACCCTGGTGTTGAAGCCGGTTGATCCGAATCTTCAGGCGAAGGAAATCGAGCTGGAAGTTTTCTTCCATAAAATCGTCATGATGCGCAACAACCTTCGCGTGCTGGAACAGAAGATCAACGCCAGCGAAACGCTTTCCTCCGCCGACAAGTTCGATTGGCAGCAGTACATCACCCGGTGTTACGGCTCGATGACGACGTTCAACATTTTCTTTAAAAAGAAGGAAGACCAGTTTGCCACCTGACTTTCGGCTTGTTCACACGTCCCGCTCGCCGGATTATTCCCGGATGCGAGACGGCCTCCTGGTTTTTCTTGTCGTCGGGTTGGTTGCGGGCTGGTTGGCCGGCCATTTCACCAAGGGCCGGGGATTCGGCCTTCTGGGAAATCTCATTGTCGGCGTTGTGGGCGCGGTGCTGGGCGGATTTCTTTTTCGGCTCGTCGGCCTGGCATCGTTCGGGGTGTTGGGCGATCTGGTCATGGCCACGGTCGGCGCCATCGTGCTGCTTTTTCTGATCAGCCTGATCAAATAGGCCCGGTGTGATTTTTGCCTGAGAAATATCGGGCTGAGATCGCTCCTCATTTTTCGCCCGCATTGTCAGGTTAAGGTCGCGGTGTGCGTTCCCTGGTCCAGCCATTGGTGTTGAAGTCGGCCGCCGCCGGAGCGGCCATCACGACCGTGGCGAGCTGTCCACGACTGATTCTGTGGACGGCCCGGCCGCACCAGCTTTGGTTGCTGACGCTGACGCTGGCCTGGGCGTCTTTTTTTCTTTGGAGCTTCGTGTTTGGCTGGTACCCGAAGTACACCGGCCAACCTGCGCTCATCGTGAAAACGACGCGTCGCTGCCGGAGCGCAGCCACCCTCGCCGGGCTTCTCGGCGCGGTGGTGCTCGTGCGCTTCATTGATCCGGTTCTGCGCCCGCTGATTCCCGACGATTACCCCGGCAGCGCGGCCGCATGGCTGGCGGCGACGCTTTTCATACTGGCTTTCGAGCAGCTCTTTTTCTGCCTTGCGCCGTTCGCCTTCTTTCTGCGACTGAGTCAACGGCCGGGGATCGCGACAGGTCTGACGGTTCTGTTCGGGGCGTTTCTCCTTTATTTGAAAATGCTGGGCTGGGCCGGTCAATTCTCGTCGTTCTTTATCCTTGAGTTGTTCGCCTGGCGGCTGCTGACCGGATTTCTGTCGGTAACATTCTTTCTCAAAGGCGGCGCGTTGCTGAACGCCTGGTGGATATTCCTGCTGCAGATTCGTCATCTGGTTTACCTCTGGACGCCGGCGAACTGACCCGAGGCGGGCCGGGAGTCAACGACCTCCGGCAAAGCCGGAGTTTCCGCGCGCCCGGGAATGAAAAAGATCAGCGGAGCCGGAACGCGCGCGTCACTCCTGCAAGAGCGCTTTGATCATCGACAGCAGCGCAACCGTGGTGTAGGGCTTCGCCAGGATTTTGTCCGGACGGAACGGGTACTTCTCGATGTCCTCATCGAGAATATTGGTGCTCGCGGCGATCACCTTCAAAGTGGGATGGATCAATTTGCACCGATGAATCAATTCCAGCCCGTTGATGCCCGGCATGCGATAGTCGCTGATCAAAAGCCGCGGCCGCGCCCCGCTGGACTTCAGAGCCGACAGCGCTTCCCTGGGATCGGTGAACACGCGCGGTTCATACCCCGCGCGGGCGAGAAAAATGCCGACCATTTCGCCCAACTCCGGGTAGTCATCGACCACGTAGATAATCGGGGGCGATCTCTTATCTGTCGTATTCTGCTTTGAGTCTTGCTCGTTCATGGCGCGGTACAAGTCCGGCCTGCCACTGCATTTAAACCGCCGGATTGCGAGGAGCACGCCACAACCATGCGCCCGAGTCAATTGAAAAACAGGGAGGCACGCAATGGACTCACCTGTTCTGTCGCGGTGAAAACAGCTCGCAGAGGTCCCGTCTCCGTTTTTGGCAGGGACAGGTTCCACCGCGTCCTAAATCCTTTTTGAAGAAATGGGGACGATGTGGACATCGTTCCTACCGCGTCCAGGCGTCCGGGCGTGAACCACCGGCACGTGGATCAGCCGGTACTTGGGATGATTGGACTTGAACGTCACCTGTCCTTGCTGCTCCGGGGCGAGCTGGAAGCCGTCCGGAAACTGCACCCCGACACGGAATAGCCGTCCGGGTTGGATCTCCTCAAACCGGACCGTGGCTCCGGGGAGATCCACACCCGCGTCGGACAACGCCAGGTTGTTTGTCCCGTTGTTCCGCACCAGCACCCAGTTGGTCCGCGCAACCGGTAATGGTCCGGGCGGGAGGGTAATCTCTTCGGGCGACAGCGCGACCGGTTTCAGCACCGTGGCCTGGGCGCTCAGGCTGATCAACGGCGCCTGGGCCGAAGACGTTTTGAGTTTGAGCGTGGTCCGCGCCGACGCCTCGAGTGGCGTCACCATGGTGACGTGCAACTCGAATTCCTTGCCTGGCTTCACGGTCTTGAGTTCCGTCCGGAACGCGGCATTCGTGGATTCCTGTTGGGACATCGTGACGGGTTCCTCCAGTTGACTCACGATCCGAACGACTTTGGTTTGATTCGTTTGCGCCTCGCTGGATACGGCAAACATCACCAGAGACGGTTTGACCTCGAACGCCCGCCAGACCGTGCCCTTGATTTCCAGCAGAATATCCGGCTGGTCGGGGTCGTTGCACGAGATCACCGTTTTCTTGGAAATCTCGTTCAAGAATCCGGCGGTGTTCACCTGGAGCGGGATGACGCCCGTCCGGCCCGGCTCAACCTTGCGGTTCCATTCGCCCGCCGTCGTGCAACCGCACCCGGGCCGAACGTCCTTGATCTCCAGCGTTGCGGTGCCGGTATTGGTGAAGATGAACTCATGACCCACCACGGCTCCCATGCCAATCCTGCCGAAATCGAAAGCGGTCGAGGCAAACGCGATTCTCGAACGTGCGTCGCCGGCTTTGCCAGCCGCACTCGCTGATTCGCCGACGGGATTGGGTTGCGCCAGACCCGAGCCACTCCACCCAATTGTGACGGCTGCCGCCAGTACGGTCCAACAATTCAGTTTCATAAAGTGTTCAAAGGTTGCGCGTTTGAAAAAAGCCTCGGCCTTTCGACCGAGGCTTCGTGATTACGCGAGGGAATGCGAATGCTTACAACATTTGCATTATTCGTCGCCGCAGTGCGCCGGACCGCCCGGATACAGGCCGTTGTTGTACAAATCCAGAGTTGCGGCCCAGTCCTTCTGCAAACCGCAGGAACCATTTGCAGTGCAGGCGCTCGGAGCGTTCGCAGTTAGCCAAGCCTCCGCAAGATCGAGTGTGTCCTGGACACCGCTCGGCACATCCGCCCCGTTCGCCTGGTTGAGGACGGCGGCGATGTACTGGTGCGCAAGCTGGTAGTAACCTTGCGAGACATTGACTGGAGTGTCCAACACCTCCTGCCACGTCTGAACGCTCAAGAAGAATGCGGCATTGCGGTCGTACGGAGCGGGCCATATAACGTCGGGCTTGTTGCCCCAGTAACCCTGCGTGTACGTGCAGCCCAGGTCCACTTGACAGGGCTGAACTTCGCTCAACCAGGTGGCTTTAGGATTTGGGCCATACGCTTTGCCCATGTTGCCCGAGTGGTTAAGAATTGTGAGGCTCGCGTTGTTCCGAATGACGCCAGGCAACGCCGGACCATCAACGCTGTAAGGGAACGTAAGGGCCGTTTCCTGAGTTGTGCCTGCAGAGATCTCACCGCTGAACGTGACGGGCACATCGAACGCCTTAACAAACTTCGTTCCCGTCTTGTATTCGATAAAGTCGGTGAGATTGAACCCGATGGTGTCAATTGCACCCTCGTTCCAGACCGAGACTACACCGGAGTACCGCCATACGGCGGGCGCCGTGTCTGTCGCGGGCGTGACCTCGCAGATGTCAATGGTCTTATAGCCGGCGAGGGTCGTTCCAGATTTCGACGACGGTCCGGCGAACGTTGTTGTGGTTGCTAACGCCAGAGCGGCAAGCGCCGCCAGGCCCAGTTTTGTTTTTGGATACCTCATGGATTTTCCTCGGATGTTTTTGTTTGTTCTTTGTTTGACTGCGCTGGGAACGGCCCAATCCGGACGCTTGTAATCCCCAAATCCCAATTTACTTTCCACCGACTTCGCCGGTGCCTGGGATCGCACACACTAAAGCAGAAACACCCAGCCTTTCCTATCGGGGCGGGTCACTGATTTTGGACTAGGGGCAGTTCCTAGAAGCTTCCCGGGAATTTCCTAGGAACATGCCTCGCGGCCCCTGGCAGCAGCCCGTTAAAAAAGGTTCCCCTTGTAGAAGCGAAAGCAGCGAGGTTCAATATCCCCTGAGAAATTGTGTGAAGGCAGAGCCTCCTCGCGTCCGCTGCTGCTTTGTAAAACACAGCGCGACGCAACCCCGATCGAAGGCAGACGAATTTTAACGCAGAGATTTGGAACCTGAGTCGTCGAACCTCCGGCTTCGCGTCTCTCCCCGGTCAGGGCGCGAGCGGGTGGCTACTCCTTCGAGGATCACCTTCGGGACCGCCGTGCACCCAATGCACGGCGTGACAGAGGAGATCCACCGCATTGCGCAAGCCCAGCTTGTGCTTGAGGTTTTCGCGGTGGGTCTCGACGGTCTTGGTGCTCAAATGCAATTCGGCGGCAATGTCTGTGGTCCCCATGCCGGCGCCGAGCATCTGAAACACCTGCAACTCCCGGTCCGTCAGGCGCTCGACGCATTGGGTGTGTGTTCTACCCGGGGCGGCCAACAATTTGTGCAAGGCAAGCACCGACATTTTGCGGCTCACAAAAAGCTCGCCTTTCAATATCGTCCGTATGGCGATTCGCACTTCCTCGGTGGCCTCCTCTTTCATGACGTAGCCTCTGGCTCCGGCCCGCAAGGCGCGTTCGGCGTAAAGGGTCTCGGCATGCTGTGAGACGACGAGAATCAACAACTTCGGGAAGCGGGCCCTCAAGGTTTTTATCAATTGAAGCCCGTCGCCGTCTTTCAAACGAAGGTCCAGCACGAGCAAGTCCGGCTTCAGGGCCGTCACCGCGGTCTCCGTGCTCGCGACGGTGTCGGCCTCGCCACAACAGGACAGATCACGCTCGTGATTGATCAGTTGAACGAGTCCCTCGCGAAACAGGGGATGATCGTCCGCAACCAGGACGCGCGTTTTCTTTGTGGGTGGTTTGGCGGCGGAAGTTTTCATGGGGCATTCATTGGGAGGGAGCGCGGCGACCCGCCGTTTTTGCCTGAGGCCGCGTCGGGCGTCAACGGCAGGATGCATTTGACTTCTGTGCCGCGATTCGGATCGGAAGCGATCATCAGGACGCCCCCAATGGCGTGGACGCGGTGCTCCATGATCCGCAGTCCCATTCCCGTCTGCCGCCGCGACGGCGGGCTGAAGCCGCGTCCATTGTCCTTGACGCAGAGGCGGAGTCCGACGGTGTCGGTGGTCAAATCAATTTCGATGAGTTCAGCATCTTCCGGACAATCCTCAAGGAGAAGAATGGATGCCTCCTTCGGCATATCTTGGAAAGTCACTTTGCTATGCACCTAAGCCCCCTGCTGCCTGCCTGACCGACCCAAGGACTCGGTCCGGTTTTGATCCGCTTGCGACCGCCTGAGGACACAAATTTCCCGTCACGTGTGTGCATAGCGAGGAGCAATAGCACCTTCCGTTCTCGGATTGGAAAGGAGTATGAATTCGACATGGACCGCTGAGTCCCAAGTGCTTTCGCAGTGACGCTGAAAATGCTCACGACGCCTGCGCCCTAACGCAATGCAAACCCAATGCACCTACTCATAAACCGCCTGGAAGCCATGGATCGATTCGCCCCGGCAAGGTCGTGAATTCTTAGAACGGGCGTCTCGACTGCAGGAACTGTTGTCGTGGTTCCAGAGAACGGCGCGGTGCAAGGCCGGTCTGCCACTGCATTTGAACCGTCGGCTTGCCAGGAGCACGCCACTATCAAGCTGTCGAAAGGAACGCCTGTTGTTCGCGCACAATACCACTGATTCGCGGCCGGCAAACGCCGGTCCTGAGGCGCGAGATCGCTTCCCGTCACCATCAATCTGATCAATGGCCGCAATTTATTTATCGTTTAGGAGACAGGCAATGGAATATCCTATTCTCGCGCTGTGAAAACAGATCGGCGAGCTTGTCGCGCCGAACCAATCAACATCGTGACTCTTATGAACTTCAGAAAATCCCTGCTCGCATCCACGTTGCTCATCCTGTCAAACCAGGCGGCCGTGACGGAGGACGCTTATTTCCATCTGCCGATCGCCGGGTTGACCTTTGCCGAGGGGACTTTGCCCGGCCAGCCGAACCCAACCGGTTGGCATCGCTGGCAAACGTTGCCGGCATTTCAGCCTTACGCAGTTCTTGACGGTGAAGGTGAAGTTTACATCGGCGGTGAGAGTCTTCAGCCCTGGAACCTCGGCAACCGGTTTTATGACAACACCACCATTGCGATTCGTGCGCCGAAGGGGAAGGACCTTTCGGGTCGGCTGTTTGTTCCCAAGCCGGATTTCAGCGGAATGCTGCCGCTCAAATTCACGGTCGCTGCCGCGAAAGCAACGCCTGAATCCAAAACCGAATTCCTCAAAGCCAAAGAAAGCCACTACCGGCGGCTGTTGGACCGCAATATTCCCGGCGCCGCCTGGTTCCGTCACCAGGAACGAGAGACGATCAAAGCCCGCGGCGACAAAGCTGCGGATCGACCGGACAATCTCAATCGTCTCAATCGTCCGCGCCCTTTTGAGGCGGAGGACACCTATGAAATGTTCAGTGGCGGCCGGGCGGTCAGCGAGAACCTCCAGTTGGATCGCCTCCTGGCGCCGGCCAAAGCGGGCGAGAGCACGGTACCGATCACGAACATCGCCGGAATCAGCGTTCACGAGCTGGATTGGAAGCCGTTGATTAAAGACCTCAAGCCCGGAACGGACCCTTTGGCAGCCTGCATCCCTTTCGATCAACACGCGATATTCTTTCCCAGCTTCCCGGCAATGACGGAAATGATGGACGAAGCCGATGCCGACGGCACGCCGGTGTTGCAATTGTTGGAACCGCGCTCGGAAGACGCCAACGCGCGCGGGCGTTACCAGAAACAACTCTGCCTCGAATTGAGCGACCTGTCGCGCCTGCTCGGTTCCCAGGTCATCAACAGCGTCGCTTTCACGGGTTCCGATCCCTATCTGCGCACCGGGACCGACATCGGGGTCTTGTTCGAAACCAAATCACCCGCCGTATTGCAGAGCTTCATTGCGGCCAGACAAACGGCGGTCAAACAGGCCAATGCCGCGGTCAAAGCCGTCAGCGGCGAAATCGAAGGCGTGCTTTATACGGGCGTGGTTTCGCCGGACCGATCCGTATGTTCTTACGTGGCTGCGTTGGACCCGATTGTTTTTGTCAGCAATTCCCTTTACCAGTTGGGCTGCCTGGTGAGCGCGACCAAAGGGAAAAAAGCCTCCCTGGCCACGCAGGACGAATACACGTACTTTCGCAGCCGCTATGCGCGCGGCGACAAGGATGAAACCGCGTTCCTGATTTTGACCGACGCGACCATTCGCCGCTGGTGCGGTCCGCAATGGCGCATCGCCAACTCGCGCCGGACCCGCGTGGCCGCAGCGCTGGCCGAGTTGCAGGCGGCGCACTTCGATGAACTGGCTCGCGGCAAGGTCAACCCCGGCCCCATCAAGGCGGACCTGGCCTTCCCGGAAGCGGAGGAGGTTCAACTCGCCGGCAACGGCGTGGTCTCTTCGACCTACGGGACCCTGGATTTTCTCACGCCCATTGCCGAAATCCCATTGGCCAAAGTCACTCAGGCCGAAGCCGACGCCTACAATCGCTGGCGCAACGGCTATCAGCAGAATTGGCGACAGTATTTTGACCCGATCGCCGTTCGCTTTTCCGTAAACGCTCGACGACTGGGCGCCGAAATCACCGTGATGCCGCTCATTGCCGGCACCGATTACCGCCAGTTCATCGGCTTGACCAGCGGTTCGCGAATTGCGCCCGACTCAGGCGACCCTCATCCCGAAACGTTGTTGCACCTGGCCATGGCCGTCAATGCACAGTCCGAAGCGATCAAAGAGGCCGGCAACTTTCTCGGCTCAATCAATGCCTCCCTTAAAGCCAACCCGCTGGGCTGGCTGGGTGAATCCATTGCACTCTATGCGGACCAGGATCCGTTCTGGGAAAAAACTCGCCCAGGCGGAAAAGGCAGAGGAATTCATGGGTAAGAATTTTCCCCAACTGCCGCTGGCGCTCTATTGCGAAGTGAAGAATCCTCTTGGACTGGCGACCTTTCTGGCGGCGTTACGGGGCTTCGTGGAACAGACGGCACCGAAGATGACGATCTGGCAGAACTCCGAGTACAACGGCCAGGCCTATGTAAAAGTCACCTCCACGCCGACGGGCGCCGAAGGCGCGCTGACGAATCTGGCGATCTTTTACGCGGTCACACCCAAGTCGCTCGTACTCACGTTGAGCGAACCGCTGCTCAAACGCGCATTGGATCGGCAGTCCGCGCGCGAGGCGGCCAAAGGGGATGGCAAACCTGCGGCGCCCCACAAACCGTGGCTGGGCACGAACCTCTGCCTGCAAGTCGATAGGCAGTTCCTGGGCGCGTTACAGAAGCTCTCACGAGAGAGTTACGAATCGGGTCAACAACGGTTATCCTGGAACAATCTGCCCATTTTGAGCGAGTGGAAGCGCCTCTATCCGTCGCAAGACCCGGTCAAAGTGCACGAACAATTCTGGCAAACGAAACTCATTTGTCCCGGCGGTGGCACTTACGTTTGGAACGAAAAATGGCAGACGATGGAATCCACAGTTTACGGTCACCCCGGTGAGCCCAAGGCCGGGCCGGGAACAGTGCTGCCGCTGGCGAAAGTCACGGGCGCCAACCTGGGAGTGACCTTCGAAAACCAGGGACTGTCGGCCAGGGCCGTATTGGACCGCGAAACAAACAAGCCCTGAATGCGTGGCAACGGTGAGCGTGAATTGTCGAGCACTGATTCAGCGGTCCGGCCACATCACGGGCACTTGATGGCGGAGCCGCCACGCCTTGAACCCCTGGATCAGACTGCCGAGTTCGACCATGGCGGCGCGCATTTCCCGCTGGTCGTCAGTAAGGCCCTCCGGCCTGTAATCGGGAATCGCATCGTCATCCTTGCGCACGTAAGCGAGCACGCGCAGCAATCGTTCGCGTTCCGCCGGGCTGCCTTCGCGGAAACTGCCGTCCTCTGTCGCCACGAGCAGCGTGGCAAACAACCGGCAGTTCTGATCGATAAAATGGTGACTGAGATCGCCGTTCTTCAATCTTTTCAGCTTCGCCAGAAAGTCGGGCGGCAAACAACCTCGGGCCAGAGCATCGCGCAATGACTCCAATTCATGTGGAGTGATCCATTGCCAGAGAGCTGGCCGTGACACCAGTATCCGTGCCGGAGAGTGGATGTGGATCGCGCCAACTTTCTCACTCGTACTGCAGTTGTATATTTCCATAGCGCCGCGAGTTTAGCGCCGCGCCGAGGGATCGGTGGATTACAAAGTGCCGCCGGATTTATCATCCCGGACTGTTTTGGATGGACAGGGCACGGAGAAATTTGATTAGTTCACCGCAGCAACTCTCAACCAAAGCTATGTCTCCTTTTCTCGCTGAACTGGTCGGCACCATGATTCTGATCATTCTCGGCGACGGCGTTGTCGCCAACGTGTTGTTGAACAAGTCGAAAGGCCAAAACTCCGGCTGGATCGTAATCACCGCCGGCTGGGGATTGGGGGTGGCCGTGGCGGTTTACTGCGTCGGCGCCATCAGCGGCGCGCACATTAATCCCGCAGTCACCCTCGGGCTGGCGGCGATCGGTAAATTTTCCTGGGACCTGGTGCCCGCTTATATCCTGGCCCAAATCACCGGTGGAGTCATCGGCGCTGCCGTGGTTTGGCTCGCGTATTACCCGCATTGGAAGGAGACCGCCGATGCCGGATCGAAGCTGGCGGTTTTCTGCACCGGGCCGGCCATCCGGATGACACCGATGAACCTGGTCACCGAGATCATTGGCACATTCGTGCTGGTGTTGGGCGTCCTGGCGATCCTTTCTCCGAGCAACCTGGTGCCTGATTCCGGTTTCGACAAAGGATTCGGTCCGTTTCTTGTGGGGGTGCTGGTCTGGTCGATTGGTCTGTCGCTCGGCGGGCCGACTGGTTACGCGATCAATCCGGCCCGTGATTTCGGCCCGCGCCTGGCCCATTTCTGTCTGCCGATTGCGGGCAAGGGAGATTCCAACTGGACCTACGCCTGGGTGCCGATCGTCGGCCCGATTATCGGCGGGATTCTGGGGGCGTGGTTTTACAAGCTCCTGTGGCACCCGATGTGAGCGGGAATGAACCTTTGGAAAGGACAACTCGATGAAACATATCCTGGCCCTGGACCAGGGAACCACCAGTTCGCGCGCGATCATTTTTGATCACACCGGGTCGATCAAAGCGGTGGCGCAAAAGGAATTTCCCCAGATTTTTCCCCGGCCCGGCTGGGTCGAGCACAACGCCAACGACATCTGGTCCACTCAGGCCGGCGTCGCTGCCCAGGCCCTGGCCCAGGCAGGTCTGACGCCCGGTGACATCGCCGCCATCGGCATTACGAATCAACGCGAGACCACGGTGGTCTGGGAGCGCAAAACCGGCAAACCCATTTGCCATGCCATCGTGTGGCAGGACCGCCGCACAGCGGCCATGTGCGATCGCCTCAAGGCCCGCGGGCTGGAGAAGTTAATCCGTAAAAAGACCGGGCTGGTATTGGACGCCTATTTCTCCGGCACAAAACTCCAGTGGATCCTGCAACACGTGCCCGGCGCCCGCGCCAGGGCCAAAGCGGGCGAGCTGGCATTCGGCACCGTTGACTCGTGGCTGGTCTGGAATCTGACCGGAGGCAGGATCCATGTGACTGACGCGAGCAATGCCTCCCGGACGCTGCTGGTCGATCTCAAGACCGGCGATTGGGATGACGAACTGCTCGACCTGTTCGGAGTGCCGCGCTCGGTCCTGCCGGAAGTGCGCTCCTCGAGCGAGGTGTACGGCGAGGCATCGCATTTCTCTCCTTCGATTCCGATTGCCGGCATTGCCGGAGACCAACAGGCGGCTCTGTTTGGACAGGTTTGCAATCGGCCCGGAATGGTCAAGAACACCTACGGCACCGGCTGCTTCATGTTGATGAACACCGGCACCAAACCGATCATGTCGAAAAACAATCTCCTGACGACCATCGGCTGGCGAATCGGCGATCGCACCGAGTACGCGCTGGAATGAAGCATCTTCATCGCCGGCGCGGTCGTGCAATGGTTGCGGGACGGCCTGGGCATCATCAAAACTTCGGCTGAAGTCGAATCGCTCGCCGCGCAGGTGCCCGACACCGGAGGCGTTTATCTGGTGCCGGCCTTTGCCGGATTGGGCGCGCCGCATTGGGACCAATATGCGCGCGGAGTGATCGCCGGCATCACCCGCGGCACGACGGCGGCCCACATTGCCCGCGCCGCGCTCGAGGGCATCGCCTACCAGGTCATGGACGTGCTCCACGCGATGGAAGCGGACGCGAACCTTCGCCTGAAGCAACTGCGCGTGGACGGCGGCGCTTGCTCGGACGATCTCCTCATGCAATTTCAGTCGGACCTGCTCGATGTTCCCGTCGTGCGCCCGCGAGTTGCTGAAACCACCGCTCTGGGCGCTGCCTATCTCGCGGGATTGGCAGTCGGTTTCTGGAAAGACCAAACGGAAATCGCGAAGCAATGGCAGGTCGATCGCCGGTTCGTTCCCGCCTTCAAACCTGCCCGGCGAAAACAGCTCTGCGCCGGCTGGACCAAGGCTCTGGCGCGCGCCAAAGCCTGGGAACAGTCAACGACCTCCGGCACGAAGTGATGGATGGCTCAAACCCGTACTGCCCTTCTGCCCGACGAAGCTCCCAAACAATCGAATCGGTAGCCGACTATTCCCTGCCCATGAACCTTCTCCTCTCCCGCCCTTCCGCCTTCGCCAAGCCTACGGCCGACAGGTCGGACACCCTCTCCCCCTCGGAGAGGGTTGGGGTGAGGGAGGCCGCTCGCAGCTTGCCGGTCCCTATGAACATTCGTCTTCTCTTGGCCGCCGTCGGCCTGTTGGCGCTGACGAATCTTTCATTCGCGGCGGACCTCGAGCAGGCCAATTCCCGTCGCCCGAAAGACGATGCGGACCTTCGATTCTGGCTGGAGAACATGGTCTGGTACCACCGTTTCACTGTGGCCGAGATCAGGGCCGCCACCGGCCTGAGCGACTCCGAAATGAAGGCGGCACTGGCGAGTTTCAACATCCGGGCGGACAACAAACCGAACCGCGCGCCCAACGCGCCGTTGCTCGTCCTGCCTTATCCGGGCGGCCGCCATCCGCGCATCGGTTTCCTCGACGGCGCGATCGATCCGCAACGCGAAACCAAGGTCAGCGTGTTCACGCCGTGGGACGACGACAGCTA
>DASPXS010000285.1:0-3397 GCA_035637175.1 Haliangiales bacterium
TCTCCCTTTCGCCCAGCTTCGGGAACGGTGGCGCATAGGACCGCGGCACATCATCGCCGCAGAGCGGATACGACGCGCCTTCAAGGAACGGCATCATCGGCCAGCCCTGATCGTTGGCCTCCTGGATGAAAATTTCGCCGAAACGATCGATGACCAGCCCCCAGATGTTGCACGGACCCCAACCGATGATCTCGAAGCGTTTGCCGTCCGGCGTAAAGCGCGCGAGTTTCGTTTTGTTGAAGTCGGTGACGTCGCCCGCCCGGTCCTTGACCTTCGAGTAATTGAAAGCGCCTTGCGCCATCAGAATCCAGCCGCCCGGCGCGCGCGTGAACTGATGCGGGAACAGGTGCGAATCCTCGATGCCAAAACCGGTGAGCACCGGCTCCTGCCGGTCGGCGCGACCATCGCCGTCGGTGTCCTGATAAAACCGTATCTCGCCGTCGTATTGAACGAACGCGCCGTTTTTGTAAGGAAGAAGACCCAGCGGGATCACGAGTCCTTCGGCGAACGCGCGCGGCTTCTGCCGGGCCGGTGCGGTCGGCGTGTCGAACACCAGCACGCGGTCGCGGCCGCCGCGGGCGAAGAGCGCTCTGGCTTCGGCGGGGGATTCGCTGGCGTCGAGGGGATACTCGAACGCCGTCATCGTCCACATGCGGCCCGCGTGATCGAACGCCAGGGCGACGTATTTGCCGCCGTCCGGTTCGGCGGCGACCAGTTCGATTTGGAATCCGGGCGGCAGGGTGAAGGTCTTCTGCTCCTCTTCGGCCGTCAGCGGAGACGCCTTTGCCGGCGGTTCGGGAGGCCGGGCACCGACCCAGGTCGAATCTGCCGGCAGGGCGGGGGCAAAAAAGAAAATCGCGAACGCCCACGAAGCACGCGTAACGGCGCGAAAAATGACATCGGATACTTTCGTGTTTGTGGCGGGCGGAATCATTCGGAGCGCAGTATCACTTTTCAGACGACCACCATCGGCTTATTTGAATTATCAATTCAGACACCCTGGAGCTGCTCGTTCAGGGAAACCTTCCTCCCGTCGCGCACGTTCACCATCACGGCGAAAGTGCGAAAAACTTCCACCTGCGTTCGCGCGTTGATCGCCCACACCTGGATTTTGCAGGAAGTCGTGCCGCGACTTTCGACGTTGCTGTAAATCTTGATGATATCGCCGCTGCGCACGGGCGCTTTGAAGTCGAACTGGCCGAAGAGTTTCGTGACGAAGTTGGCGGAGGGAAAGGCGAGCGACGCCGCGCTATAGGCCATGTCATCGGCCCATTGCATCATGTAGCCGCCGAACAACGTCCCGCCGTGGTTCAGAAACTCCGGACGGATGAGCAAGGTCGTTTCGTGAGGCATGCCATGAGCTTCCGAAGGTTTATCGCGGTTGGGAAGGGCAAAGTGGGCAACTCAACAACCTCGTGCGGTGGAAGGAAATTGACCGGACTGCCCAACCGAACGCCAGGAACCGTCGAATCCCAATCCAACCACAGCGGATCCTGGCTTCTATTTTTCCGGCACTTTAAGCAGCTCGTCGATCGTCCATTGGACTGCCCGGTCTTTGGTTTCGCCGCGAATTTTGGCGACTTCTTCCGCCGTGATTTCGGACGCATGATGTCCCCATTCGCCGTTTCCGCGGATGAATGTGAGGACACTCGCAATGACTTCGTCATCGGTCAGCGTGTCGCGCCAGGGCAGCATGCCGTTGCTGTTAAAGTCCTTCCCGTCAACTTTGATGGGACCCTGCAAGCCGTTCAGGACAATCCGGATCAGCCGGTTGGGTGACTCGGCCAAAACCCATTCCGAATGGACCAAGGGAGGCACGTTATTGGCGGGGTTGCCCAGGCCGCTTTCCATGTGGCAAGGCGCGCAATAGAGTTTGAAGTTCAACCGCCCATTGTTGAAACGTTTGTTGCCCCCCGTCGCAGGCTGATCACGTCCGACTTCATCAAGCGTTCCGTACGGACCGTACACTTGCGGATTAAACCCGCCGCCGTGGTTGTCCAGGAAGTCCATGCCCCAAAAGGCCAGCACGGCCACCAGGACAAACAGCCAGACCGGCGGACGCGCGGTGCCGGCGATCGGTTCGGCTTCCGGCGTCCTGGTCGATGGGGTCGGGTCGCAGTTCATTTCGCTGGCGCGTTGGTTTGATCCACCGCCGGTGCGTTGGTCGAAATCACCGGCTGCGCCACCGTTACCGGCGTGTCGAAGATGACCGCATCGGCGCGGAGGCTGAGCAGGTAAGCGACCAACTGCCTGGCTTTGTCCGTCGGGACGATTTCGTCGCCCGGTTCCGGCGCGAATTTGCCGGCAAGCGGCAGCGCGTCCGGCGACGGTTCGCGAATGATTTTCCGTTTCTCAAACAGGAAACGATACGGCGGCATGATCGATTTCTCTTCTGTGATTCTTGGATCGTAAAGATGCAGCAATTGATATTCTGCGCTCGGACGCCAGAGACCGACGTTGGCCAGATCAGGGCCGATGCGTTGCGAACCGAGCATCACCGGCTGATCAAACAGGAAGTCCTCCGCGACACTGCGGCGTTTGCCCCAGCCGCGGGCGATGTCCGGCCCGGTGGGAATGATCTTGACCTCGGCTTTGGCGCCGGCGGCTTCGAGTTTTCCCGCCAGCCCATCCGCCTGTTCCCGGGCCACGCCTTCCAATAGGGCCGGTTTGGGCGTGCCGAGCAGTTTCGAGGCTTCCGCCGCGGTCGCAATCACATTCGCTTTGAGCAACGCTTCAACGACCGCGGTCTGGTTGGTGCCCGGCTCGTTCAACACCACGTCATAAACCCGGCCGGTTTGATCGATCTGCTGGCTGTGACAGGCCGCGCAACCGAGAGAGCGGTACACATCGAGGCCCTGCCGGGCCTGACCGGGCCGCATCTGCGGATAAAGCTGCGTGGGGTTCACGACGTTGGTCGCCGGCTGGGCATTGCCGAGTTGCAGCTCCGGCTCGACGATCAGGCCAAACCACGACACGGCCAGCGCGAAGAAAACGCCGACGAAGATGAGCGGGCCCTGGTTCATCGCGTCACCTCCGCGATTTGCGGTCGGACCACCGCCAGAATCGCCGGCAGGCAACAGGCGCGACAGCAACGAACCAGCAACCAGCCCACATTCAGCACGAGCAGGACGTTGCCGATGGCGATCAGCAAGTCACCCAGTGTGCCGACGCGGAAAAACATCAGGCTCGATTGCAACGCTTCCATGAACGGCTTGTTCGGATCGTTCAAATACAAACCTTGCAGAATTCCGCCCAGGACCAGCGGCACGACGTTGAGAATGATCCCGAGCGTCGCCAGTGTCAGGTGACGTTTCGGCAATTTCGCCGACGGCCATCCCTCCGGCATCAACAGCGGCATGATGTGATAGATCGCGCCGAACATCGTCATGCCGAAAAA
>DASPXS010000286.1:0-6765 GCA_035637175.1 Haliangiales bacterium
ATTTTCTTTGTCGGTCCAGCGGAGCGGAAGGTTCTCTTCCGATTCGGAGGACGCGCCGGTCATTTCAGCGCCGCGCCAGGCGGGCCAGTTGCCGGCCGCGAGGGAGAACGCGGTCGAAACCATGAGCAAACCGGCGAAGCATGATGTGATTGAGGTTTTCATAATCGGGGTTTAAGCCGCTTCAAAGCCGCGCCGCTGGAGTTGGACGTTCTGGACGCCTTCGATCCGGTTCAAAGCCTTGACCAGTTCGTCCGGCGAGCCCTCCGGGCGCAGTCGGGTTTGATAAATGACCTCGAGCGCGACTCCCTGCCGGGCGGTGCCGACGGACATGAGTTCACGTTCCAGAAGATGGGTATCGAGCGTGCCTCCGAGGAGCGCGTCCACATCGTGTCCGAGGCCAACCCGCAAGCTCAGCAGGAATTCGGGTGGCGAGTTGGAAAGCATGCCCGCGCGGGCCATCATTGCGAACGCGGCCAGGCCGACCACGCCAATTCCAAGCACCGCGACCCACGGGTCTTTCGCTCCTATCGCCATCCCCACGACGACAGCAAAGATGACGTAGGCGGTGTCCTGGGTGTCCCGCACCACCGTGCGAAATCGAACAATCGACAGGGCGCCAACGAGGCTGAAGGCGCGGGCGACGTTATCGCCGATGACTTGTGTCACCATGGCGATCAGGACCGAGAGCAGGACCAGAGTCGTGGGAAACGACGCGGCGACTTCGTTGCGCTTTCGGGTCCGGCAATAAATCCAGGCCACCAGACCACCGAGGGCCAGGGCCGCCAGCAGTCGGACCAGCACGTCCAGTGGCGCAACGTTCCGGCTATCGACAAACGGCGATTTCAAAAAGTCAGGCATAACGATGCGTCCGAGCGCCCCTTCCGAGGAACGCTCGAAATGGGCTCCGGGACCTGCCCCAGGGCAACGGCGGCCAGCCGATATTTCGAGATCGGCTGAGGATTCAGCGCAAATTCTTCGACCAACAGTTTGAACAACGCCGGCATCTCCAGGCGATACTTCAATTCGATAATGATCTGATTTTCCGAGAGAATCGCGCTTTCTTTCCTGTCCGCGAAGGCGGCGTCGCACACGGACAGCGCGCGGATGTCGTCGTCCAGGGTCAACCGGACCGGCCCATGGCGGGTCAAGGCAACCCGCGCCGTGCGGTGATAGGAAATCTGGCAAATCGGGCGCAACCGACGCGCCAGAAGGCGCCGGTGATACCAGAAACCCGTCCAATTGTGATCCGGCTCCGGGTCGGCCAGGCACCGCAACTCCTCCAGACGGACGACCGTCCTCCGTTTGCTCACCAGGCCGCGCGCTTTAAGTTTGCGCTCCAGGAACGCGACCGCGTTCGTGCCGTATCGCCGAATGCGGTATTTGCTCCGGCCAAACGAACCTCTGCGGTGGAACACATCGAAGTGTTTCGTGTCGAAGTAGAGGCTGGTGATCCGGTAGGCATCGCCGGATCCGGCGGACGCGTTGGGGTCGGGCGACAACCGCGCGCGCGCCCAGTCGCGGATTTGTTCGGCCAGCGGACGATCGACCACGAATTTGAGTTCGGAGGCCAGTTCGCGGTTTTCGCGCAGGTCGATCGAGGGAGACATGATTCTCGTGAGGCAGGGATTGGCGCGCGGTTTATTGTTCCGGAGGAGGCTGTCCGCCCGGAGGCCCGAAGCCCGGGCCACCCGGAGGGCCGCCGCGGAACGGCGAGAGGTCCCGGTTGATGCCGGCGCGGAGTTGTTCGTCCGTGAGCACGCCGCTCTTGTCGGTATTCCACGCGGCAAACCATTTTGCGAAGCCCCGGGTAAACTCGTCGTGAGTGATCGTCCCGTCTTTGTCGCCGTCCAGCGCCGTCAGAAAGGCGTTTCCGAGAAACCTGCCGGGGCCGAAACCGCCCGGCCCGCCCGGCCCCCGACCGCCCCGGCCACCAAAGCCGAAATCCCCGACGACTTCACCTTGCGACTTTCCCGCGAGCTGCTCCACGACGGACTGCGCGCGAACCTTCACAAATCCTTTGATTGGTTTGGCCGGCTGAAAGAATCCGCCGGGCCCGCCGGAACGCGGGCTTTCTTCGTCCGGACGAGGCCCCCGGAAACCGCCGCCAAAAGCGGCCGGTTCGACGGGATCGCCCGCGACGACCTTGTCGAAACGCGCCAGTTTTTCATCGGACTCCTCCTGCACGGCGGGTCGGATCGCCGCGGCGATTTCATCCACCTGGCGGTGGAATCGCTCGGGTTGGAAAATGGTGTGGTTGAACTCATCCAAACGGGCGAGGTAAAGTTTCCTGAAGGCCTCGACTTTGAATACCCGTTCCAGGAACCGGTTTTCGCCCTGCCACGGCTTGTGGATGCTCAGGTGTTCGCGTTGCTCCTGGCTGCCTCTCATGCCGAATTGACCGAACGAATGGTCGAGGTCCCAGGGCATAAACTGAAACCGGCGTGTCTTCGGGTGAAGGTACACGTAGTAGTTTTGACCCGGGCCCAGAATGCTGTCCATCGTGGAAAGCCAAACCGTGACGGCCATGAACCGCGCGAATTCGTCGAGGTCGAGAAAGTCGCCCAGCTTGCCGGCGAACGCCGCATCGTCCGCTTTGCTGACCAGTTTGCAGAAATCAATGACGCGTTGCTGTTGTTCGGATGTCAGGTCTGTTTTGGGATCGTACGTTTGACGGTAGTTCTTCCAGTCGTCGCCCAGGTCGGTGAACGGGTTCGCTGTGACCGGCTTGAAGATCGCCCCTTTTTTGGTGTCGAAATTTTCCTGGGCGAAATTGCCGTCAACATCCTCGACCAGCGAGTAGAGGCCGACGTATTTTTTGTCAAACCTGCCGGGCACAGTGACGTAAACGCGCGCATAGGCCGTGCGCGAAGCCGGCGCACCGGCGTCGCGGAAGAGCCGGTGCGACAGTACCTCGTTCATCCAGCTCGCGTCGGTAACGTTGTTGTGAAGATTGAGTTTGGAGACCCCGGCCAGTTTCCGGCCTTTCACATATTTGTTCAGGTCCACCTTGAGCGAGCGCTTGAGCGACCCGCGCGATTGCATGTAAGTGCCGTTACCCTTGTAGCGCACGGCCGCGTCCTGGAGAAGCTGGCCGTCAAATTCCAGGTCCGCGTGAACATATTCGAACTCGATTCCCATCGCCGAGGCCAAGCCGTTGCGTTTGCCCTCCGCGCCTTGCAGGTTCATTCCGGGCGCGCGTCCGGCCGGTCCGCCTCTTCCGGGAGGGGCAAAGTCGGGCTGCCCGAGCGCCGCGTTGAGTCCGGCGCGAAGCTGGTCGGCATTCAATCCACCGCTCTTCTGCTTGTCCCATTCCGAAAACCATTTCTCGCCCAGGGCCTGGAATTCCTCCCCGGACAATTTGCCGTCCTGGTTCTGGTCTCCCTGCTTCAGAAAGGCCGGCGCAACGAACATCGCGGGACCGAACCCACCCGCTCCGCCCGGCCCGCCAAAACCCCCCGCTCCTCCCGGACCTCGAGGACCACCGGGACCGCCGAAAAATCCGCCGCCTCCTTTGGGCTCCATCGCCTCCCACTGATCGGGGCTGAACTTGAGATGCACCGTCCAGACGTTCGTGCCTGTGTAGAGCTCGGCCGGCCTGGCCGGTCCGGCGGCGAAAGCGAGCAGGCCGGCAAAACCGATGAACCCGGACAGGACGAACCGTTGCAGGGCCGCCGGCCAGGATGTTTTGGGTATTCTGCGGCCAACCCGGCCTGGCCGGTTTGTGGGATTTTCGTTCATGCTTAACAATGACAGCCGAGTGACAGAGGCGTTACAGCGATCCGACGAATTCTCCCGCGAGAATGGGTTTTCTTGCTTCCCGGTGCCTTGCGTCGAATCGGTTTTCATGTCTCGGTGTTCAGACATACATGCGTAACACCAGGGTGAAGTCTGCCAGAATTTTTCGCAACAAATGCAAGAACGCTCGAACACGATCGGCTGCCACGGGAATTCAGGCTAGGGTCGCGGCCGCGGCAGTGGCGTGCGCTCCAATTCGGTTAGCTCGCGCACGCGGCCCAGCGCCGGGCGCTCGTTCATCGCGAGCAGAAACTCCCAGGCGGCCAGCACACGCCGGTAGAAAAGCGCGCGTTCGGCCGCGACTTCTCTGCCGATTGGCAGGTCTTTCGAGGGCACGGGAGGAAGGGGCTGCTGTGTCGGCCCCGGACCTGGCCGCCGCCGACGTCTCCCCACAGTCTCCGCGGCGGCCCGGACAGCCTCGTCTTCCGCTGTCTTTGCCCAGGCGAGGATGCTGCTCCGGCGCTCGGCGCCCCATCGCGCGATGGCTTCAGCCCGGGTCGTGTCCACCGTCCGCGGGTCGCTGTAACCCGAGCGCCAGAATATTTCGTGGTCCAATTCATCGATGTCGCCAAAGAGATAATCCCGCCCCTCGGCCTCCTTGCTCAAAAGGTATTTTTCAAACTCCAGCGCCGCCGCCGGCATGCCGGCGACCTGGTCGGATTCCACGGCCGCCTTCCATGCCGGCCGAATGGATTCGTCCCAGAGTTTACGGATCTCCGCGAAACGGGACCTGCCGCCGCGGCGCCCTGGCGCCCGTCCCTCGCCGGGCGGTCCTGGTTCTTCCGATTCCCTTCGTTGCGTTTGGGCCTCGCGCCGGCTGCGCCGGCGACCGCGAGCGGGTTCGATGGCCTCCTCCAGCTCCCGGCGCGTGCCGGTGCGCAGCAGTTCTTTCGCCCCGGGGTTCAGCTCGATCAGCCTTTCGACGAAACGCCGAAACTGCGACTGCCGTTCCCGAAACGCCCGGTCCGACACGTTCGGTGTCGCTCCATCCACGGTGCGCTCGTAGGCGGCCACAAGTTTCTTCGTTTTCCCGGTCAGGTGCGGCTCGTGTGCCAGGCGCGTCTCGATGAGGTTCGCCCAGCGTTCGAGATACTGTTCCGAGGTCGAGTAAGGTTTATCAATGGTGTGGTCCGCGAGCGTCGCGGCCATGTGGGCTTCGGCGAACGACCGCAGACCTGTGCCTTTTCGTTTCAGGGTCAAAAGGTCCAGGCCCAACAGATTTTCCGGCATGAACCGCTCGTAGCCTGCCCAATCTCCGGCATCGGGGTCGGGATCGCAGCCGGCGGCGGCCGAGAATTCGTCCGTGGCAGTGAACCCTGCCGCGTGCGGGAACACCGTCTGTTCCTTCGCCCTGGCCCAGGCCGGCACCACCGTGAACCACTTGGGGTTCGGCGCCATCTCGCGCGGCACGGCCAGGTGATGGAATCCGCCCGCGTGGCATTGCGTCATGCAAAACACCACCCGCCCCTTGCCGATCCCGTCTGCCAGCGCGCGCCGCAGCTCCGCTACACCCAGCGATTCGTTGTCGTTGGAGCGCCAGCCGTGCTCGCTCTGCGGATCGCGCTCCAGGCTCCAGAGATTGATGATGCTTTCACCCCGGTCGCCGTTCGCCCGCGAGCCGTGGTCGCCGACGAAAAGGTAAAGCGTCCCGCCCTCGGCCACCGCGGGCAGGATCTCTTCACGCAACGCGCGCAGGATCACGTGTCGCCTCGCCGCACGATTGCGGCTCACCGAACCAGGCAACCACGAGTCCACGGTGACGCCATCGCGTTGCACCTGCCGGCGAACATCGCCGAACACAGGCTTTTCACCCTCGACGTTGCCCGCTCCGAAGAATACCCAGACGGAGTCGGGCGGATAATTCCGCTCGAGCCAGGCGACGATGGCCCGCGCCTGAAGGTATTGCGAATAATTGTTCTCCAATGGCGAGTCGCCACCCGACAGCATCACAAACGCGTCGCGGCCGCAAAGGGTCGGCGCACACCCCACACCGAACGCCAGCAACAGCGCAGTGACAGCGACCCGCTGCCGGAACCTGGTTTTTGACACCGTCATTGCGTTACGTCATTTCGAACCGGAAGTCCCACAACCGTCCTGGGCCGTCAGAAAACCCGCGCTGCATTCCGAGGCGCTCGCGCAAGGCCGGAGATTCTGCCGGAAACGCTCCTGTGCCCGCTCGGGGTTCGCTCCCGGACATTTTCCGTGTGCGCGCCTAATTGGGGATTTGATCTTCAGGCCGGGCGGCGCCGGGTGTCGCCTTGATGTCGAGTTTGATCACGACATTGTCGCGGATGAGATCGTTGGGCATGCCCGGATAATTGATGTTGAAATCCCTCCGGTTGATCGCGAACTCCGCCTTGACCGTTACCACGTCGTCGGCAATCCGTATGTTCGCGGGGAACGAAATGCTTTTGGCGACTCCGTGCAAGTTGAGGTTGCCGCTCACCTTTTGCTGCGCACCGGAGGGTTCAATGCCCGTTACCGCAAACGTCGTGACGGGAAACTGGTCCACTCCAAAGAAGTCCGCGCTCTTGAGATGACGCTCGAGTCGGTTGTCGTCCGCCCAGGTGGACTTCATGTTGATTTGGATCTCGGGCGTGCCGATGATCCTGCCGCCAGCAACGCTGATCTTGCCCGCAAGATTCTTGAACCCGCCATTGTGGCTCCGTGTGACCTTGGAACCGGCGAACCCGACGGTGGATTCGGCCCGAATGACGTATTCCTTGCCGGCTTGAGACGCACGGGAAGCGGTCTTCTGGGGGTCCGACGACGTCGTTTTGTAAACCTTGTCCGCCGGATCGGAGCAACCCGCGAAGCAAAGGACCGCGACTGAGGCCGCGAGCGTGGTGATGTCGAATCGTTTCATCGAGTTAATTGGTTTCATTTGTTGAGTGGATCAAGAGATTACGGCAGGAATGCAAATCGTTCAACCCTTCCCGGAACTGACGCACCGCAGGGACTGCACCGGTG
>DASPXS010000287.1:0-3579 GCA_035637175.1 Haliangiales bacterium
GAAATGTTGGGGAAAAGATAAAACGCGCCCTTCGCGTTCACGCAGGAAATGCCCGGAATGCAGTTCAACTTCTTCCAGGCGTAAGCGCGGCGCCGGTCGTATTCGGCGAGCCATTTGGGCAGGTGGTCCTGCGGGCCGGTCAAGGCGGCAACGGCGCCTTTCTGCGCAAAGGAAGTCGGGTTGCTGGTGCTGTGACTCTGGATGGCGTCGATGGCCCTGGCAATCGGCTCCGGCGCGGCGAGAAACCCGAGCCGCCAGCCGGTCATGGACCAGGCCTTGGCGAAACCATGCACGACGATGGTGTGGTCCTGGTGCGCCGGCGAGAAACTGGCGACGCTCCGGTGCTTCGCGCCGTCGTAAAGCAAATGCTCGTAGATTTCGTCGCTCATGATGAGCACGTTCTTTTCAACGCAGACATCGCCGAGCGCTTTGATTTCCTCCGGGGTATAGACGCTGCCGGTCGGATTGCTGGGCGAGTTCAGCACGAACAGGCGCGTGCGCGGAGTGATGGCGGCGCGAAGCTGCCCGGGTGTGACTTTGAATTCGGTTTTGTCGGTCGTCGCCAGAATCACGGGGCTGGCTTCGGCGAGCTTGACCATCTCCGGGTAGCTCAGCCAATAGGGCGCGGGGATGATGACTTCGTCGCCTGCCTGGCAGGTGGCGAGGATGACGTTGTAGCAGGAATGCTTGCCGCCGCAGGAGACAATGATTTGAGAGGGCTTGTAGCTCAGCCCGTTTTCGCGTTTGAACTTGTCGGCAATCGCCTGGCGCAGTTCGGGAATTCCGCTGCTCGGCGTGTATTTCGTGAATCCGTCGGCCAACGCCCGGGCGGCGGCGTCTTTGACGTGTTGCGGCGTGTCGAAATCCGGCTCGCCGGCCCCGAAACCGACGACGTCCTGGCCGTCGGCCTTCATCTGCTTGGCCTTCGCGTCAATGGCGAGGGTCAGCGAGGGCGAGAGCGAAGCGGCGCGTTGCGATATCCGATAATTCATAAGGCCGCAAACAATTAGCGAGCCGGGGAGGGGAGCGCAAGAGCGAATTCAATGCAGACCTGGGTAAGTAGTGGCACGGGCGTCCCGCCCGTGGGGTGGTTGTTCCGGAAGCGCACGGGCGAGACGCCTGTGCCACTAACTAACCCCGTAACGTCGGATTCTGCTTTCCTGCGCTTCGGGATTCGACATTATCGGCGCCATGCTGTTGGACGTCAGATCGATTCATTTTGTCGGCATTTGTGGCACGGCGATGGCATCGGCGGCCGCGGCAATGCAGGAAAAGGGTTTCCAGGTCTCGGGATCGGACCAGAACATTTATCCGCCGATGTCCACGTTTCTGGCGGAGCGAAGGATCGCTGTGATCTTCGGCTATGCGGAGCGAAATCTGGCGCACAAACCGGACCTGGTGGTCATTGGCAACGCCATTTCCCGCGGCAACCCGGAGGCGGAATTCGTGCTGGAAAAAAAACTGCATCACTGCTCGTTGCCGGAACTGCTCAAGGAATTTTTCATACGCGGCAAACGTTCGCTCGTGGTGACCGGCACGCACGGCAAGACGACGACCACTTCGCTGCTGACCTGGGTCTTTGAACACAACGGGTTGAACCCGGGTTACCTCATCGGCGGCATCCCGAACAACCTGGGGCAGGGGGCGCGCTTTACCGACAGTGAATGGTTCATTATTGAGGGCGACGAATACGACACCGCGTTTTTCGACAAGCGGAGCAAATTCGTCCATTATCTGCCGGAGGTCGCGATCATCAACAATCTGGAGTTCGACCACGCCGACATCTTTGAAAATCTCGCCGCCGTACAAAAATCATTCTCCCATCTGCTCCGCCTGATTCCCCGCAACGGGCTGCTGCTGGCCAACGGCGACGACCCGAATCTCGCGCCGCTGCTCGGGGTCACGCATTGCCCGGTGAAGCGGTTCGGTCTCGGTGACGACAACGCGGTGCGCGCCTTCAACGTCAAACTGGCGCCGACAGCGTCGGAGTTTGAACTCCCGAGCTTCAAGTTTCACCTGAATCTGGTCGGCGAACTCAACGTGCGCAACGCGCTGGCGGTCGTCGCCTGCGCGAAACACTGCGGCCTGTCGAACAAACAAATC
Organism: Haliangiales bacterium; assembly: GCA_035637175.1. GTDB lineage: Bacteria > Verrucomicrobiota > Verrucomicrobiia > Limisphaerales > AV2 > AV2. The sequence goes on from DASPXS010000287.1 coordinate 2,104, forward strand.
CAATCGGCGTTCGACACGTTCAAGGGCATCCAGCGACGGATGGAAGTGCGCGGCATTGCGGGCGGGGTGACCATCGTGGACGACTTCGGCCATCATCCCACCGCGATCCGCGAGACGCTCCGCGCGCTGCGCATCAAATATCCGCATCAAAGGATCTGGGCGGTGTTCGAACCGCGTTCGAACACGACGCGACGAAACGTGTTTCAGACCGAACTGGTGAGCGCCTTTGCCGACGCCGACGCGGTGGTGGTCTCGCAGGTGGCCCGGCTGGAGTTGCTATCGCCGTCGGAACGGCTCGATCCCGGGCGTTTGATGCAGGATTTGCAAACGGCCGGCAAACCGGCGGACTACCTGCCCGACGCGGATGCCATTGTGAATCATCTGACGAAGAACACGCGGGGCGGTGATGTGGTTTGCGTGTTCAGCAACGGCGGTTTTGGCGGGATACACGGAAAGCTGCTGGAACGCCTGGGAGGAATGTGAGGAGCGTTTTCTCAAACCGGGTGTCCGCCGTCTTTATTTTATCGGCGATGGCGCCGGCGCGTTCGTTCCCTTCGCCCCGTTTTCCTGTTTGTCGAGATTACGTTCGAGGCGTCTTTTCAACTCGGCATAAACTTCATTGGTAACGCTGTCAAGGTTCTTGCGCGCTTCATTGAAACGGCCGGCGTTCAGTTTGAAGCGGGCCAGGTGCAGATAGACCCCTTCGCGATCGGTGTCGTTGGGGGCGACCTTTAACGCGTATTCCCAGGCCGCGAGGGCTTCGTCGGTCCGGACCGGTTTGATCCCGTAATAGGATTGCGCCAGATCGCAGGCGAGGACGAAGTTGTTCGTGTCGAGCCTCAGCGCCTGCCGATAAAGTTCGAGGGCCTTGCTGAAGACCTGTTGTTCGTCAATTTTGTAAAACTCCATGGCGTCGTGGCGGAAGAGGTAAACCGTGCTGGCGAAGTTCTGGTAGTAAACCGGCTCGTTCGGATTCAACTCGATGGCTTTGGCGTAGTACTCGAAGGCTTTTGTCACCGGGCTGCGGTGACCGTAGTGGTTCGCCAGGTTGTTCCACGCGGCCGGATTTTTCGGGTCGAGGTCGCGGGCTTTTTCCCAGTGCGCCACCGAGCCCTCTTCGTCCTGGGTATCGTGGAGGAAACTGCCGTAGGCCAGGTGAGCGGGGGCGTGGTCGGGATGCCGCCGCAGGAAATCTTCGTAAGCCTCGCGGACGGGTTTGAGCCGCTGCTCGACGCGGGCGCGAAGCGTGGCGCTGCCGAGGCCGGCGCCCTGTTCGCGGAAAGCGGTGTCGTCGCGGATCCATTTGTCCACCTCTTCCTGCGCCGCATCATCCAGCGCCAGGAGTTTTTGATATTCCTTTTCGACCGGGTCGTTCGGGTCCGGGACTTTTGCCGGGACACCGGTCGTATGCGCCACGAAATTACTTACGGCCGCCGGTGGGTTGGTGGCGGCGAGCGCGCCGAGCAGGGCCAGCAA
>DASPXS010000288.1:0-7463 GCA_035637175.1 Haliangiales bacterium
CAAGGCCGCAGCCTCAGGCCATTGCTGCACGGAAGCCGCCCCGCCGGCAGGCGCAAGGATTTCTTCTACGAACATCACTACGGCCCCAAGATCATCCCGCCGAGCGAAGGCATTCGCACCGAACGCTGGGCCTACCTCCGGTGGCTCGCGCCGAACCCTGAGAGTGAGGAGCTTTACGATGTCCGGAGGGACCCACTCGAACAACACAACCTCGCCGCCGACCCGGCTCACGCTCCAACATTGGGCGCGTTGCGTGCGCAATGGCGGCAGACCGGTCCTCGCTTGAAGTGAGAGAAAATGTGAACCGAAACGGCTCCTCGAAAATCTTATTCCGCCGCGTGGCAAAGGACGCGGTTCTCCTGGTTATTTGTCTCGGCCTTTTCCCGGCCGGGCGCGCGGCCGAATCGTTGCCCTCTCGTCCGAATATTCTCTGGATTTCCAGCGAGGACCACGGTCCGCACATGGGTTGTTACGGCGACACGTTCGCCACCACGCCGAATGTGGACAAGCTCGCCGCCCGGGGAATGATTTACACTCGCGTCTGGTCCTGCGCGCCCGTGTGCGCGCCGGCCCGCACGACGATCATCTCCGGGATGTACCCGCCGTCCACGGGCGCCGAACACATGCGCAGCATGATACCCTATCCCGCCGGCAAAAAGATGTTCCCGCAATTCCTGCGCGAGGCGGGCTACTATTGCTCCAATAACGCCAAGCAGGATTACAACCTCGAAAAGCCCGGCCGGGTTTGGGACGTTTCCTCGGCCAGGGCGCACTGGCGAAATCGCGGGCCGGACCAGCCCTTCTTCGCCGTGTTCAACTCGGAGAAGAGCCACGAGAGCAAACTGCGCGTGCGACCGCACAAACAGATTCACGACCCCGCCAAAGTTCGCGTGCCCGCCTATCATCCGGACACGCCTGAAGTGCGGCAGGATTGGGCGCAATACTACGACATCGTCACCGAAGCCGATGCCGATGCCGGCAAACGACTAACCGAACTCGAAGAGGCCGGACTTGCCGAGGACACGATCGTGTTTTACTGGGGCGACCACGGCTCCGGTATGCCGCGCAGCAAACGCTGGCCTTACAATTCCGGTCTGCACGTGCCGCTCATCGTTTACATCCCGGAAAAGTTCAAAGCCCTCCGCCCGCCCGAATACAAACCGGGCGGCAAGTCGGATCATCTCGTGAGCTTCGTCGATTTCGCGCCCACGGTGTTGAGCCTCGCGGGCCTCCAACCGCCGGCGTGGATGCAAGGCCACGCATTTCTGGGCAAATTCCCGGAGCCTCCACAGTCGTTCATCTACGGCTTCCGCGGTCGCATGGACGAGCGCTACGACCTGGTGCGCAGCGTCACCGACGGTCGCTACGTTTACATCCGCAATTACATGCCCCACAAAATTTACGGGCAACATATCGACTACATGTTCCAGACCCCGACGACGCGCGTCTGGAAACGACTTCATGACGAGGGCAAGCTGGCTCCGGCGCAAGACGTGTTCTGGAACACCAAGGCGCCGGAAGAACTCTACGACCTGCAATCCGATCCCGACGAAATCAACAACCTGGCGGCGTTGCGGGCGCATCAGGAAATCCTGGAGAGGCTGAGAACTGCCCAGCACGATCTCGCGCAGAAGATTCGAGACGTCGGCTTCCTGCCAGAAGGGGAACTCTTCAGCCGCTCGAAGGGCGGTTCGCCCTACGACATGAGACACGACGACAGCCAATATCCTTTCGAGCGGGTTATCGGAACAGCGGAACTGGCCTCGATGCTGAAGCCCGATGCGGTGCCAGCCTTGAAGACGCGATTGAGAGACAGCGACAGCGCGGTGCGTTACTGGGCGGCGCTCGGCATGTTGATGCGAGGCGAGTTCGGCCTGCGGGAGGCTCACGCCGAATTGCTCGCCGCGCTGAAAGACAATTCGCCTTACGTGCGCATCGCCGCCGCAGAATCGCTTGGACGATACGGAAGCGACGCCGACCTGAAGGCGGCCTTGAAAATATTGGTTGAGCTGGCACCAATCGACAAGAATGGTGTGTTTGTATCGATGGCTGCCCTGAACGCGCTGGACGCCCTCGGTCAAAAGGCCGGGTCGGTGGCCGATGCCATTAAAGCGATGCCGGCGACCGGGATAGTGCCTGATCCCCGCTATTCCTCCTACGTGCCGCGGCTGCTCGAAGATCTGCGGGGACGATGAAACGCTGCCCACCATTGTCCTTCTGTGTTCTGGCGACTGTCCTGACGTTGACAGGATCGACGGTTGCCGCGACATCGCCCGAACGCCCAAACATCATCATCGTTATGGCGGATGACGTCGGTTACGGCGACTACGCCTGTCTTGGCAATCCGATCATCCACACGCCGGCTGCCGACGCATTTTACCAACAGAGCATCCGCTTCACCGATTTTCACGTCAGCCCGACCTGCGCACCCACGCGCGCCGCGTTGATGACCGGCCGGCACGAATTCAAGAACGGCGTCACACACACGATCTACGAACGCGAGCGCCTGACGCTCAACGCCACCACCATCGCACAGGTGCTCAAAAGCGCGGGCTACACAACCGGCATTTTCGGCAAGTGGCACCTCGGCGACGAACCGGGTCGCTGGCCCGACAAACGCGGCTTCGACGAGATGTTCATTCACGGCGGCGGCGGGATCGGACAGACGTTTCCCGGCAGTTGCGGCGATGCGCCCGGCAACACCTACTTCGATCCTGCCATTCTCCACAACGGCAGGTTCGAGAAAACCACCGGCTATTGCACGGACGTGTTTTTCCGGCAGGCATTGAAATGGATCGACCAGAAGCGAAAGGGCCACGCGCCGTTCTTCGCCTACCTTCCGCTAAATGCCGCCCACGCGCCGCTTCAAGTGCCGGACGAATATGTCAAGCGTTACGAGGGGAAAGTCCCGGTGAACACGGCGAAATTCTATGGCATGATCGAGAACCTCGACGACAATTTCGGCGTGCTACTGAAGAGACTGAAGGACTGGGGCATCGAGGACAATACGCTGATGATTTTCCTGACCGACAACGGCGGGACGTTCGGCGTGAACGTTTACAACGCCGGGATGCGCGGCGGCAAAGTCACTCCGTACGAAGGCGGCACGCGCGTGCCGTCCTTCTGGCGCTGGCCGGCCGCGTTGAAAGGCGGCGTCGATTGCGACGCGTTGACCGCGCACATCGACATCTTCCCAACGCTGGCGGAGATCGCCGGGGCGAAGCTCAACGATGAGGTGAATAAACAGGTGGAGGGCCGCAGCCTGCTCCCCCTGTTGAAGAATGCCAAAGCCCAATGGCCGGACCGCTTTCTCGTCACGCATGTCGGACGGTGGCCCCGGGGCCGGGCGGACGACTGGAAATTCAAGAATTGCTGCATCCGCGACAGCCGATTCGCGCTCGTCAATAACAGCGAACTGTACGATCTCAAGGCCGATCCCGGTGAAACAAAAAACGTCATTCAGGAACGTCCCGGGGTTGCTGCGAAAATGCGCACGGCTTACGACCATTGGTGGAGCGAAACCATGCCCCGGCTCGAAAACGAGGACGCCATCGGGCCGAAGATCAATCCGTTCAAGGCGCTTTACTGGAAACAATTCGGCGGCGGCCCGGACGCCGCGTTGTTGCGACAGATGGACCCGGACGGGGTGAACCGCGAGGGCATCGGGCGACCTGCCGGCACAGGTACACAATCCAAAGGCGAGAAGTGAATTCAATGAAAAGCCATTCCATCCACTCAAGATTGCAAGCGCTCAGGGCAGCCATGCGAATCATGCGCGCCGGGCTTCTTTGTGCCGGCGTTCTGGCGTCAGCCTCGTTCATCAGCGACGGCCGCGCCGCTGAGTCCGATAAAGAACACAGGCCAAACATCGTTTACATTCTTTGCGACGACCTTGGTTACGGAGACGTGCGATGTCTGAACCTGAACGGCAAGATCCCCACGCCAAACATGGACAGGCTCGCCGCTTCGGGCATGATGTTCACGGACGCGCATTCCAGTTCATCGGTCTGTTCTCCCACGCGCTACGGGATTCTGACCGGCCGCTACAACTGGCGTTCGCGGCTGAAACACGGCGTGCTCGGCGGATTGAGTCCGCGGCTCATCGAGCCGGGACGCCTCACCGTGCCGGCTTTCCTTAAAGACCACGGCTATCAAACCGCCTGCATCGGCAAGTGGCATCTCGGCATGGACTGGACGCTCAAACCCGAGGCCGAGAAATTCACCGACACCATTGAGAAAGGCGCGGACGGGTGGCGGGTTGATTTTACGAAACCGATTCGCAACGGGCCGAACAGCCTCGGATTCGACTACTTTTTCGGCATCAGTGCGTCACTGGACATGGTGCCGTACACGCTCATTGAAAACGATCGCGTCACAACCCCGCCCACGGTGGACAAAGCCTTCCCCATGATGCTCGGCCGCAGCGGCGCAATGACCCGCGCCGGCCCTGCTGCCGCCGATTTCGAAGCCATGGACGTGCTGCCCGCGCTGACACGAAAGGCGGTGAATTATATCCATCAACGCGCTCCCAACGCCAAAGCCGGCCAACCTTTTTTCCTCTACCTGCCGTTCAACGCGCCGCACACACCGATCGCGCCCACGCCTGAATGGCAGGGCAAAAGCAGCCTCAATCCGTACGGCGATTTCGTGATGCAAGTCGATGGGAGTGTCGGTCAGGTTCTGGCGGCGCTCGACCAGACCGTTCTTGCCGAAAACACGCTGGTCATTTTCGCCAGTGACAACGGTTGCTCGCCGGAGGCGAAGTTCGACGAGCTGTCCGCCAAGGGACACAACCCGAGCCACCATTTTCGCGGCGCCAAGGCGGATATCTTTGACGGCGGGCATCGCATTCCGTTCATCGTCCGCTGGCCCGGCCGTGTCAAGGCCGGCACGACCAGCGATCAACTTGTCTGCCTGACCGACCTTTTCGCCACCTGCGCGGACATCCTCGATGCGAAGTTGCCCGACAATGCCGCCGAAGACAGCGTCAGCCTCCTTCCGGCATTGGAGCGGCGGGACAAACGCCCGCTTCGCGAGGCCGTCGTGCATCATTCCGTCAATGGTTCGTTCGCCATCCGCCAGAAAAACTGGAAACTGGAACTGTGCCCCGACTCCGGCGGTTGGAGCGCGCCGCGACCGGGCAGCAAAGCCGCTGACGAACTACCGCCAGTGCAGCTCTACGACCTCGCTAACGACGTCGGCGAGCAGAAGAATGTTTCTGCGCAGCATCCCGAGGTGGTCGAGCGATTGACAAAACTGCTGGAGAAATATGTCGCCGACGGCCGCAGCACGCCGGGGACGGCGCAGTCGAACACCAGTCCGGTGGCGATTTACCGGGCGCAGAATCCGGCGGACCAAAAAAACAAGCCGTCCAAGCCTTAACGTGGACCATTATGAGAGCGCTCCAGAGCCATCATTGGTGTGTAATGCTTTTCCTGGCCGCCGGGCTGCATCTCTGCGCTGCGCCGTTGCCCAACATTGTCTTTATCTATGCCGATGACCTTGGTTATGGCGATGTCGGTTGCTACGGCGCCACCAAAGTGATGACGCCGAATATCGACCGTCTCGCGCGAGAAGGACTGCGTTTCACCGATGCCCACTGCACCTCCGCCACCTGCACGCCTTCGCGTTACGGGCTGTTGACCGGCGAATATCCGTGGCGAAAAAAGGGCACCGGCGTCCTCCCGGGCGACGCGGCGCTGATCATCAAGCCGGGCCGCGCCACCCTGCCGTCGCTTTTGCAAAAAAGCGGGTACACCACGGCCGTGGTGGGCAAATGGCACCTGGGCCTTGGACCGGGACCGGGCCTGACCGATTGGAACGCTTCAATCGAACCCGGCCCGCTCGAGATCGGTTTCGATTACTGCTTTGTGATGCCTGCCACCGGCGACCGCGTCCCGTGCGTTTATGTCGAGAACCATCTCGTGGTTGGCCTCGATCCGAAGGACCCAATCCGCGTCAGCTTTGCCCAACCCCTCAGGGACGAACCCACCGGCCAGGATCATCCCGAATTATTGAGAGTTCATTCGAGCCACGGCCACGACATGACGATCGTCAACGGTATCAGCCGCATCGGCTACATGACCGGCGGCAAATCGGCGCGTTGGAAGGACGAGGATATGGCCGACGACTTCGCGCGGAAGGCGGTTCAATTCATCGAGCGCAACCAGGACAAGACATTCTTCCTTTACTTCGCCACGCACGACATCCACGTGCCTCGCGTTCCCCATCCGCGTTTTGCGGGCAGGACCGACATGGGACCCCGCGGGGACGCGGTTGCGCAACTCGACTGGTGCACCGGCGAAATACTCAAAACACTCGACCGCCTGAAGCTTGCCGGGAACACGCTGGTCATTTTCACCAGTGACAATGGCCCGGTGGTGGACGACGGCTACCAGGATGACGCGGTGGCAAAACTTGATGGACACAAACCCGCCGGGCCATTGCGCGGCGGCAAATACAGCAATTTCGAGGGCGGCACACGCGTTCCGTTCATCGTGCGATGGCCTGCGAAGGTAAAGCCGGGGCTGTCGGATGCGCTCGTCTGCCAGATCGACTTTCTGATGTCATTCGCGGCCCTGACCGGTCAAAAGCTCGCCGACACCGATGCCCCGGACAGTTGCAACGTTCTTCCCGCGATGCTGGGTGAAGCGAAAACCGGCCGCGATTACCTGGTTGAACACGCCAGCGCCCTGTCATTGCGTCAGGGCCAATGGAAATACATCGAACCGGGCACGGGTCCGAAGGTGAATCGCGTCACCAACACGGAGATGGGTAACGATTCTGCGGGACAGCTTTACAATCTGGCCGATGACCTTGGCGAAACGAAGAACCGGGCATCCGAGCATCCAGAACGCGTGAAGGAGATGTCCACGTTGCTTCTGAAACTGCGGGAGCAAGGGCGCAGCCGCCCGTAGTCCATCGGAAGTCGGCTAACGACGTCCGTCGGGAGCTAAGGTTGAGTCGCGCCTGCGGGACTGCGTGTGCATTACTCATTCGAGATTCTGCGTTCGCATGGCCCCAGTAGGGCATGAAGTGCGCGCGGAAAAACTTCTGCGGAGAGAGATTGGTTTCCGCGTTGGCGACCTTGATTTTATTGGCGCATCCGCCAGGAGTTGAACCTGGAACCTTCTGATCCGTAGTCATAAAACGGCCTTTTTCTATGATCGGATGCGTCTAGCTATGATTGCAAAACCCCTATCGTTAGTGGCAATACTGCATTTCTGCGCTGGGTATGATTAGCCGCGATTTGCCCTGAAAATGGCAAACAGTATCAAATTGGAGTATCAAATCTGCCTCCTTGGGTAAGGGGTCAAACTCCAATCCTGCGACTGTGCTTTTGCTGCTGGCTGCGGGATTCCTTTTGAGCGACTGCTTGCGTTGTGAATTTATGGATGAATGAATCGGCGACGCGGCTCATGTCCTGGCCCGGATACTTCACCGCGAGAAACTCTTTGACCTGC
>DASPXS010000289.1:0-39037 GCA_035637175.1 Haliangiales bacterium
GTCTATTTTGAAAGGCTAGACCCTATGCTGAAAATAAAAACTGCCGTTCCCATCTGGGCATTGCTTCTTCACTTTTTCTGGCCGCAGCCTGCCCGATCAGGCGACGCCATTGAGAATGTCCGAATCGACATTCCCCACAAAAAGTTCGTCCTGAAGAATGGTTTGACCCTGATTGTCCACGAGGATCACAAGGCACCCATCGTGGCGGTCAACCTTTGGTATCACGTCGGTTCAAAAAATGAAAGACTCGGCAAAACCGGTTTCGCGCACCTGTTTGAGCACCTCATGTTCACCGGGAGCGAGCATTTCAAAGGAGGCGCGGATCAGCGGGCCTTTTTCGAGGCCATGGAGCGGATCGGCGCGACGGACTTGAATGGCACCACCAGCGAAGACCGGACGGATTTTTTCGAGAACGTTCCGACCAACGCGCTGGACGTCGCCTTGTGGATCGAATCGGACCGGATGGGCCATTTCCTTGGAGCCATCGACCAGGCCCGCTTGGATGTGCAGCGCGGCGTGGTTCAGAACGAAAAGCGCCAGGGCGAAAACCAGCCTTACGGCGTCACCGAGGAACTGATCGTCAAGGGCACTGCACCGCCGGGCCATCCGTACTCCTGGACAGTCATCGGCTCGATGGAAGACCTTATCGCGGCGTCGCTTGATGATGTGCGCCATTGGTTTCAGACCTATTACGGCCCGGCGAACACGGTCTTGGTTCTGGCGGGCGACATCGACGCAGAAACTGCCTTGAAGAAAGTCGAATATTATTTTGGAGACGTACCGGCTGGCCCACCTGTGGCCCGGTATGAGAAGTGGATTCCGAAGATAGCTGGGACCCGCCGTCAGAAAGTATCGGACCGTGTGCCGCAGGCGCGGCTTTACAAGGTCTGGAACGTCCCGCGTTACGGCGAATCCGACACGAGTTACCTGGAGTTGGTCAGCCGCGTGCTCGCTTCCGGCAAGACCTCCCGGCTTTACAAGCGGCTGGTCTATGACGATCAGAGCGCGACGGACGTATCGGCTTTCGTGGATCGGCGCGAAATCAGCGGCCAGTTTTGGATTATTGCCACGGCCAGGCCCGGAGGCGAGTTGGCGCGCATCGAGAAGGCCGTGGACGAGGAACTGGCCCGGCTCCTGGCCAAAGGCCCGACGCAGGCGGAATTGCAGCGCGCCAAGGCCGGCTACATTGCCGCCTTCGTGCGCGGCAGCGAGCGCATCGGCGGCTTTGGCGGCAAGTCGGACATTCTGGCGATGAACCAGACCTATCGCGGTGAGCCGGAGTTTTACCAGACGATATTGAAAACGGTGCGCGAAGCGACCACTGAAAACCTGCACAGCGCCGCGAAATCATGGCTCACTGAAGACGTTTACATTCTTGAAGTTGACGCGTATCCAACGTATGAAATAGCCGGGAGCACCGTTGACCGTTCCAGGCTGCCTGAACCGGGCGCGCAGGCAGAAGCCAGGTTTCCGGCGTTCCAACGAACCGAACTGACGAACGGATTGAAGGTCATCCTGGCCGAACGTCATGCCACACCGGTTGTCATCCTGGATTTGGTGGTCAACGCGGGTTCGGCGGCCGACCAATTCGCCAGCCCTGGCACTGCGCGCCTGGCCATGGATATGTTGGATGAAGGCACGGCCAGGCGAACGGCGTTGCAGATCAGCGACGAATTGGCGGCCTTGGGCGCGAATCTGCTTGCCGGATCGGGCCTGGACACAGCGACCGTCCATCTGTCCGCCCTCAGCGCAACCCTCGACCGTGCGCTTGCTGTTTACGCCGATGTCATTTTGAATCCTTCATTCCCGGAGGCCGACTTCAAGCGGTTGCAAAAACAACTCATCGCCGCGATACGGCGAGAGCGGACCGAACCGGTCAATATGGCGCTGCGGGTTTTCCCCAAAATTCTCTACGGGAGCGGCCACGCTTACGGCAACCCGCTGACGGGTTCCGGCACGGAGGCGTCGGTCGAGAAATTGACCGCCTCGGAGATGAAGAAGTTCCACGCCACTTGGTTCAAGCCGAACAACGCGACGCTCATAATCGTTGGCGACGCGACACTGAACGAGATAAAATCCAGGCTGGAGAAGTTGTTTAGCGGCTGGAAGCCGGGCGATGTTCCCGCAAAGAACATCAGCAAGGTGGAACAGCAAAAGAAATCGGCGGTGTACCTGATTGACCGGCCCGATTCGTTGCAGAGTGTGATTTTGGCCGGACATGTGGCTCCACCAAAATCAAATCCCGATGAAATTGCCATCGAGACGATGAACACGATTTTGGGAGGAACCTTCACCTCGCGGGTGAACATGAACCTGCGCGAGGACAAGCACTGGGCTTATGGCGCGTTTACTTTCCTGTGGCCAGCGCAAGGGCAGCGCCCGTTTATAGCCTATGCTCCGGTACAGACCGACAAGACGAAGGAGTCTCTGGTGGAACTGGACAAGGAACTGCGCGCTATCCTGGATAAGCAGCCGGTCACTGAAAAGGAGTTGAACACGGCGCAGAAGAACCAGACATTGCAGTTGCCAGGCCGGTGGGAAACCGACGACGCGGTCACCCGTTCCCTCGACGAGATTGTGAGCTTCGGATTGCCTGACGATTACTTCACGACCTATGCCGCAAAGGTCCGTTCGCTCTCGGTCGGCGAGGTTGAAAACGCCGCGAAAGAGGTGGTGCATCCCGATCAGTTGGTGTGGGTCGTGGTCGGCGACCGGGCAAAAGTCGAGGCTGGAATCCGAGAACTGGGTTGGGGCGAGGTCAAACTTCTGGACCCTGATGGCAACCCGGCGAAATGAGACCCGCACGAATCAGAGCCCGCGCCGGGAGATTGCGTCGTGAAAAATGAAAGGCGGTATGAGCTTCATCGAACTCAAATGTTGAACGGTGATCGGGATTTCGCGCGGCAGAAATTTATCTTCCTGCAACCGCACGCGATGGGTTTCGACACCTCACCTTGATCCTCTACCCGTTCGAGGCGGAGAGGAAGGAAATTGGAATACAATATAGCAGTACTTGACACTGTAAACTTATCTGTTATTGTCTGCTCGTGGGCCATATCAAGAATGAACCGCACGGACACCACGGATGAACTGACGTTCGCCGAACTCGCCGCAAAGGCTGGGCTGCCGGGGCGCACGATTCGCTTTTATATCGCCAAAGGGTTGTTGCCGGGACCAGTCAAGGCTGGCCGCGGGGCTACGTATGGAAAGGAACACCTGGAGACGCTGCGTTCCATCAAGGCATCGCAGGCGAAAGGATTGACGCTCAGTGAAGTCGCCCGAAGGCTGTCCGGGGAGAGCCAACGGCAAGCGCTGCCCGACCCCATTGCCTGGTGGAATTACCGTTTGGCTGAGGACGTGGCGGTGTCGGTGCGGGCCGATGTCGCGCCGTGGCGACTCAAACAAATCCGCCGCTACCTAAACGAAATGGCGGCCGGCCTCGGCGGAAAAATGGAGAAAACGAATGAACACGACAGATAGGTTTACGGTTTTGGATGCCAAAACCGGCAAGGAAATCAGCCTCGCAATGGAAGAGCTCTGGCTGAAAGGCAAAATTATGCCCGTCGGGGCGCACCTGCTGGTCTTCCACAACTTTCGATCGGATGAAAATCGGCCGCTGGAGTTGGTCTATTCATTCGGCCTGCCGCGCGACGCTGCCCTGCGGCGATTCTCGGTGCGAGGAGACGGCTTCCGGGTCCGATCCGAATTGAAGCCGGTGGCCGAGGCAAAACAGGCTTACGAAAAGGGCATCCAAGAAGGTCACCTCTCGACGCTGGCGCAACAGTATCGGGATGGTCTGGTCAATCTGACGATTGGCAATGTTCGGCCCGGCGAGAGCGTCACGGTCATCCTCGAACTTCTGGCGGGCGTGGAAACTTCCGATAACGGGGTTCGCTTCCGTTTCCCCTTCACGCTGGCTCCTTGTTATCACGCCAAGGCACGAATGGTCGAAGCCGAACCGGGAGTTGGAGAACTCGAACTGCCGGACGATGAGTTTGGAGATCTTCTGTTGCCGCGGTTTGTTGCGGACGCATCGGGCCTTCACCGGGTCGGGTTCGACCTTTCAATCTGGATGCCATCGCCCGTCAAAGGGGTCGCTTCTCCGTCTCATGCGATCGAAGTTCAAAACGATGATCCACAAACATTCAAGGTCCGGCTCGCGCCCGAGTGCGACGTTCCCAATCGTGACCTGGTCCTGGATATAAAAACGCAGGAACCTTTGACCGGCGTCCTCGGCGGCGTTGGAAAGGACCGCAAGAGCCACTTCGCGGCGCTGGTTCCGTCGTCCCGGTTCGGACAGAGAACCAAGGCGCCGCGCAGAGTAGTGTTTACGCTGGACCGGTCAGGGTCGATGCAGGGCGTTCCGCTTGCGCAGGCCAGGAAAGCTCTCGAAGCATGTCTGGGGGTCCTGTCCGACAACGATCAGTTCAACATCATTGCGTTCGATAACCAGGTTAAGACCTTCAGACCGAAAATGGTGGAAGCGACGCGGTCTAATCTCGATCAAGCGCGTGGGTTTCTTGAAGCCATCGAAGCCGGCGGCGGAACCGAACTGGCCAAAGCTTTGACTGAGGCCGTCACGCTGCTCCGCCGTGACGAGGGAGATGTATTCCTGATCACAGACGGACAGGTTTACGGCACGGAAGCAATTGTGCGGCTTGCCAAGGGCACCGAGACTTGCATCCATTGTCTCGGCATCGGAAGCGCCAGCCAGGATCGTTTTCTGACTCTCTTGGCGCGTGAGACCGGAGGCACAAGCCGGTTCGTAACGCCGAGAGAGCGCGTGGACATTCCGGCGGTCGATCTCTTCGCCAATGCGGCCCGGCCAGTGGCCGCTGATATTCGGATTCAATTCAAAGACCTCCCCGGCGCCAAAGCAGAACCGGCCGCCCCTACGCGAGTATTCCCCGGCATCCCACTTATCGTGTTTGCTGAAGCCGATGGCACCTCAACCGGGCAAATGGAAGTCGATTGGGAAGGAGAGAACGGCCGTCAACGGATTCAGGTGCCTGTCGCAATCAGCAATCAGCCGCATGCTGAAACCATTCGTCTCTTGCGCGGCGCACGACTGATCACGGATTTGGAGAGTCGAATGGTTGGAACTGAAGAGAGCAACCAACGAAACACGCGCGACGTCAAGGAGCTCGAACATTTGAGCGTGAAGTACGGTTTGGCCAGTCGAGCCATGTCGCTTGTGGCAGTGGTTGAACGCGTCGGCGACCAAGGCGGAGCGATACCGCAGACCCGGGTTATTCCGGTCGGCATGCCCCAGGACACGGCATTTGGCGCTTACTTCGAGGGAGCCGGCGCCCACGCTTTTCTTGGCTCTGGCTACGTGAGCGCTTCCGCAGAGAGTTACGAGGTCGCTCAGGAGGTTGGCTTCTCGGCGCTCCGACAATCTCTTCGAGCGTTCAGGCCGGCGAGGCAGCAGGAATTGTTCGAGTCAGCGCAGTGGGAGCTTCCCGAAGATCTGCTTTTGGAACTGGCGAGCCGTTTGGAACCCGATGGCGGAATGCGAGGCGGCGATGACGAGCAACGGCTTTCACTTACCCTGGTTGCTCTGCTTTGTTTCCTGGCCGAGGGCCATACGGTTCAATGCGGGACATTCAGGTCGCATGTCGAGCGCTTGCTGAAGTTCGTTAAGAATTATCCGACCGCGAAGCTGTCCGACGACCAGCGCAAGATTCTTTCTGCGATCATCGCCCTGGTGGAAAGTGGTCGATCCCTGCCCGGCAACTGGTTCTTGACCGCAAAAGCGTTTCTGGAAAAGCGGCCACCGACGAGCGGTGAATTGTGGAAACGGCTTCAAAACGAGATCGAGAAGAATGCCTACGCCTGATCAGGCGCGGAGGTTGTAAACTCCTTCGACCACGGCGGTGGGATCGTTAATGCGCTTTTCCGCAGGAGTTTTCGCAAACGATTTGCCGCATCGTCGCGGTGCGCTCGACGCCACCGGCAGAGCCAACGCCGTCTTTCGTGGGCTACGGTATGACAATCCGGTAAAAGCGCCGCGCGCCGCGCGCAGTTGTGTCCGAAAACGGGACCGGATCGGATCCCGCCGTTTGGGTCATCAGGTCCGTCCACCGTCACCCGTCGAAGGTGCAAGATCATGCGTGTTATGCCGGCTAAGGAGATCGCAGGCGGTACAATCCGCTGGCTTGGACTGCCGGTACGAGGATGAATCGCTCGTTGCCGTCGCTTTGGTAAGGGCCGGCCACATCCGCCCACGAACCATTAGCCGGCGTCGGATTTTCTTCCAGGACAAAGCTCGAGGCAGAGGCCGGCCAGGAGACGCGAACGTTGTTCCCGACCAACGAAATCCTCAGGCTCGGTGCTTCGCCGGGAGATTCGGGGATTAGCAGGGAGGGATGTTCCGCCTCGATTTCGTAGTTGGCGCTTTGGAGCGGATGGCAAGCCCATGACCCAAAAAGGCCGCGGTGCGCCACGGCACCGCTTTGGCTGCTGGCCACGCCGCTGTCGAAGGCAGACCAGGCGGAGGTGTAGGTTTGGGCCTGCAGACTTGCGGCACAGATTAAGGTCAAACAGATGATGGTTTTCATTTTTGTTCCTGACGGTTGCTTGGGATGTGATGGGTTTTGTTGATCGAGGTCTTCGCCCATCAGCCAGCGCACGCCGGCGCTGTCGTTGCCGACACCGGCACTTGTGAGGTCAACAAATTCGCCGAAGACATCGGACAACGATTCATTGATCAGAGTTTTCATGATCACGTTCTCCGTGCTCATTGCGTTTTTCGTCGGGGTTTATTGGAGACCGACCAGCACGAGCACGAGGCCCTTGCCGGCATCGAGACCGGTCATGGCTTTGCCAATGATCGCGCCCTGCGCCTTGGCGTGGTCGGTGACCTTCATGCCGTGCCCGGGTGTGTCCGATGTTGTGATCAAATCGCCCGGACGAATTGCGGCGTAGCTGGCATCAACCTGGCAATAAACGCGGCCCGTGAGCGCGACGGGATGTTTGCCGTCAGCGATGCTGCCGGTCTGCCCCATGACCATTCCGGGATTCACACCGCCGGCCCCGCTAATCACGCCAGCCGCTGTGCGATCGTACGCCCGGGTGCTCAGGATCAATTGGCCTGGATTTTCCGGATCAATGCTTACCAGCATCCCGGGATGGAGAGTCGCGTCCGTTGACTTGATCTCGAAACGCTCGGAAAGGTCGCTTCCGCCGGTGATCTGGAGGACCTGCGTGATGATGCGGCCATCACCGTTGTAGTCGGCTTGCAGGCGAATCGTCTCGGTGCCGTCCGCCTTGAGCAGGCGAATGGTGCCGCCATTCGCGGGCGTCCATTCCCCGTCCATCTCGATTGTGGTGTTGCCGGCGCTGTTGCGCATGCGCAGTTCCGAACCGGTGTTGCCGGTGGCCGCGCCGAGCACCTGGAAGGTTTCCGTGCCGGACGCGTCGTAGATTGCCATGCTGCCGCTGGTGGCGCCGCCGTAGAGGCGCACGCGCGGATTGCCAGCGGCGTTTCGCAGGCTGAGCGCGCCGTAGCCGGTCCCCTCGTCTCCATAAAGCACGGCGCCCGGGTTGCCGTCCGCCTGGTAGAGCGTGAGTTGACCCGCGCCGTAGGAATTGTTGCCGTCCAGCGATGCACCGGCGCCCGAGCCGTCGGCCTGATAGAGCGTGACGAGGCCTCCGGCGTTTTCGCCGCTGACAAGCGCGCGGGTCAGGCCGTTGGAATTGTAGAGATAAAGTCTGCCTCCGGCGTTGCCATTGGCGGTGAGGCGCGCGGCGGTTTCATGGCCGACGCTGTCCTGGAGATACACTTCGCCCCAATTGATGCCCCACATGCGGCTCAACTCGGATCCGTCATTACCGAAAACCGAGATGGTGTTTCCCGCGCCGTTGAGCGAGATGGAGGGAGTGCCCGCGGCCGTGTGGAAAACGTCGAGCCGGCCGTTCACGGCGGCGGAGCCGAGGTCGAGGTCATCGGCCAATTGTGTGCTGCCCACGGCGCCCGCGGCGAGCTTCGCGGCGGTGACGGAATTGTCCGCCAGATTCGCAGTGCCGATCGTCAGGTTGGCGATGTCGGTTCCGAGGATCGAGCCATCCGCGATGTCCGAACTGTTGACCGCGCCGGGCGCGATCTGAACAGCACCGATGGCGTTGGCGGCAATTTTGCCGGAAGTCACCGCGCCGTTGGCAAGTTTGCTTTCGGTAATCGCGCCGTCGCGCACGTCCGCGGCCATCATCGCGTATCCAACCGAAGCGATGAGTTGATCCGGAGTAAGCTGTTGAAACCCGTTATTCCCGTCGTTGAACCAGATGCGCAGGTGCACGTCTGAATTGCCAAACGCCGTGTAGGGTATGGAGGTCATGTTCGACAAGTTGGTGTCGCCTAAGAGCACCGAGTAAAAACCCTTATCCACCGTGACGGCCACAGCGTTCGTGGGCTCGCTGCCGCCAGCGCTGGTCCCGTCGTTGCTCCAAAACGTGGTGCCGCCGCTGGCGCTCACGAGGGCGAACTTGAATTGGCCGGGACCGTTGAAACCGTTTCCATTCACGGCCAGTTGTCCCTGGTAACTGAGCGTGTGCGGCACCTGAGCATGCAGCGCGGTGGTCAAAGTGAGGCCGGCGAGGAGGATTGAGACGATGGTTGCTTTCATGACGAGTGAGTTCCTGTAACTGGTTGGACTGTGTCGTTTATTTCTTGTCTGTCTGTTGCGTCGGTAGTTTGTTTCCTGGCGGGGCGGGCGGCCTGCAATCACACGGAAATTTTTTGCAGACCGATCACCCGCGCCATCGCCAGGTTGTCCCGCACTCGCGGGAGGCATTTCTGCCGTCACTGTGAAATGAAGAAATGGGCGGGCGGGGATTACAGCAGGCGGGAAGAATTTTTGGAGCGACATCTAACATCCAATGGAACGGACGGGCGCTGGGATGGATCGGATGTTGGACGTGTGATGTTCTTTTGTGGGGGAATCCTCGCGGCGCGGAAGTCGTTCGCGGAGGTTTCAACCCCAACGGGGTTGTGTCGCGTTTCCACCGCCGAGCCGCAACCCCGATGGGTTGTTTTCCTTCCCCAACGTTTCCACGTTTCCAGGCAGCTCGTTCCTCGCAACCTTGGGCTTTGAGCCGGAATCCCTTTGGGATTCACGTCCGGAATCTCTGGAAAGGGATAGGGTTAGCCCCCAAGCCAGCGTCGAGATTGTACTCCACTTGCCTCATTTCCCGATCACCGCAGTTCCATCATACGACCGCACGGTCATGTATCGGTTGAAGAAGACCGTTTCGTTGTAGGAGCCGGTGCGGATGAAGAGACTGTCACCATCGCACACCACTCCGAGTGCCGAACCCACCGTGTTGAAAGGGCCGCCGAAGATTGAACAGTCCTTGTTGCCGTTTTGGAACAGGCAAATGGACGACTTGTCCAGGTAGAGGTCCCGCGGATTTGCCAGGCCCACTGGCGGATCGCCGGCGGGAATGTCGCACGGGAACAAATCGAGATTCGGCCACGCGTTGGCCGCGTCCAGCGTGTTGATGATTCCGTTAATGACCGAGCGCAGATTCCAGCAGCAACCGTCGCCCGCAGGCGCTGTGTTGCACGTCACGGCGAAGGCCAGGCCGTCAGTGCGATACACCAGAAAGGAAATCGTTCCATCCATGCAGCCGTTGTGGCCCCACCACGAACCGTTCAGCAACAAGCCCAGGCCGTAGCCTGCGTTGGTCGCCGACCCGGTTTGCATTTGCATGATGCTGTTGGCCGACAAGAGGTCTGCCTTCGAGGAATCGCCGTCAATGCGGCGGAGGAACAGGAGCAAGTCAATGGGCCGCGCAATCCAGCCGCCGTTGGCATCCATGCGCTCGGGATTGAGGCCGTAGGGAGTGCCGCCGTAATAAACCACTTCGTTGGATTTGCGTTCCGCGAGCGTACTGCCGCCGATCTCCATGTCGGTGATGCAGGACGGAGCCAGCAGTTCATCCTGGACGAACTGTTCGTAGGTTCGCCCGCTACGCCGCTCGATGACGCGGCCAGCAGTGACGTAGTCCGCATTCATGTATTGATACGATGTGCCCGGCGGGCTGGCCGGCTCGGTGTTATCGAGTTGCCAGTCCACCACGTCGTTGGGGTCCGAGCCGCCAACCTGCCAGACGCCATCGGTGGTCCACCCGGTCACGTGGTGCAACAGATGGCGGGTCGTGATGGCCTTTTCGCGGTTGCTGTAAGGCGGCGTGCCGAAACTGTTTCCCAAAATGCCGCCCGAACCAAAGACCGCCTGATCAAGATTCAACCCGCAACAATCCGCCAGCTTCAAAGCCGCCGCCGCTGTGAAGGTTTTGGAAACGCTCGCAATGCGGAAGCGATGGTTTGGATGAACCCATTCGTTGGCGCCTTGATCGGCGAGACCGAATCCTTTGGCGTACACCAACCGGCCTTGGCGCGAAATCGCCAGGGACAATCCGGGGACGCCGTTGTCCTGCATGTAAGTGTTGATGGCGCTGTTGATCGTCTGCAACCTGGTGGGACTCAATCCGCCGTTGCGGCAGAAGATCACGTTAAAACGGTCACCACCGCCGATGTCGAAGACGCTCGCGAACACGGGCCGGTAACCCTGGTAATACCAGTTCCACGACTCACCCTGGTAATTCATTTTGGAGAGGTCGTTGAAGCTGTACCAGGCGCTGCCGTTGCCCGGGTTTTTCCAAACGCTGCTGTAGCGCGCCGCCCCCGTGATGTTCGCGACGCTCACGCAGACGAGTTGATAGCCCTGGCCGCTGAGGTCGTTGAAATCCTGCTGATACTCGTTGGACGTGCGCCGGACGCGAACGGTGTAATTCTCCGCAACGCCTTTGCGCCAGATTGCGGCGAAATATTCGGTCGAGCCGGCATTGAACGTCCAAAGAAAAACCAGCTTGTAGCCCTGGCGCGCTCGATTGGAATTCTCAGCCACATAGCTCGAATAGGAAAGACCCGCTTCTGTGACAACATCCTCGCCCGGAAGAAATTCCCAGATGGCGTTGTAATACGGTTGGCCGCCGACGCCAAATCCGCTGATGAACACGGGAAAATAGTTCTGCCCGGCGTAGGTCGCGCTGAGCGAATCAAATTGCGCCTTCGTCATGCCGGGATGCGTGATCCAGCCGGGGCCGGATTGTTGCGCCCAGATCGCGGCGTAGCGCGCCTGGCCGCTTTGCTCATATCCGCAAACGGAGAGCAGCCGATAGTTGTATGGCGAGCCGGTCCAGGTGTTGAACTCTGTCTGATAATCCGCGGCGGTCAAATCATGCCGGGAAACCCAGGGAGCGGCGATTGCGGAAGCGGTCGCGAACAACGCGGCAGCGATGGTTGCTGTAACGAGAGTCAGTTTCATAATGAGAAAGTGGTAAAAGTGCCGAGTATCACTTCAGCGGTCGAACGAGGCTGTTCCGAGTATTGTTGAATCGTCATTTTGTTTTCGTGCGGCGCGGACCGCCGCCAAGCGGGCGGTAATCCTCGCGTTGATCAGCGGCGGCCGCGCCAGGTTTTCCCGCACTCGCGGGAGCGTAATTGCCTTCACTCGTAATGAAGAAATCCGGGCGAGGAGATTACACGCCGCGGCGAAAAAGTCATCGCGCCCGGAACTCACGCAGAATGCCGCGACAATGCCAGCGCGCGTGACTGGGCCGCCGAAACAGGCAGAACGCGTGCAGTGCCACGCGTCCTGCACGAGAGGCTGCCAACGCGACTTGCATCGGCAGCTCCGGGCGCAGGCCAAGGGTGCGAAAAATCGCCGCACGAAAACGGCTGATCTGATCGCTTGCTCGCTGGTTATCCGGGGAACGCTGCCACAACTCCTGCCAGGTCCGCCCGATTGTTGGTGCTGAGAAATGGGTTGTCACAAAACATTCGCGCTTTGGCTTCGTTCCATACTGAAGCAGCGAGGTGCGGACGATTACGAGCCGGCGCGGAAGAACACCTGTAATCGCGGAAGGCGGATTTCTTCATTACTCGATGAAGACAAGAACTGATCTGCCGCGAGTGCGGAGGATCAATTGATACGAATCATCGGGCGCCGGGCGGTGAGCAAAGCATGTAGGGAGTCGCCGCCCGGCTCCGCCCGGAACAACAACAATCCGGCAGGCTGGCGGCTCGTCTTCACCGGCATGTCCCTGCTGAACGTAACCAGGCGAAACCAAATTGTATGAAGACCTTTTTGAATTCCGTGAGTTGCAGCGCAGTGATGGTATTGATTTTGTCCGCGAACACTCTGTCGGCCGCGCTGGGCGGCGGCGGTCCGTTAAACCCTCCCGGCCCGCCGGCAGTGATGATGAAAACGCTCCAGGAAATCGAACCGCGGCATCTCATCGTCTCGTTGCCGCACACGGTTACCGCGCCCGGTTCTTACTACATCGCCACCGACCTCACGGGTGTTGCTGGCCAAAACGGAATCACGATAGCCGCTGATAATGTGACCCTTGATCTCGGTGGCTGGTCGCTAATCGGCGTGGCGGGTTCGCTCGACGGGATTTTCAGCACCAATCATCATTACCTCGTCGTTCGCCACGGAAACGTGCGCGGCTGGGGCGGCGACGGCATTGATTTCACGCAGGCCGGCGCTTGCCGCATCGAAGACGTGACCCTCCACAGCAACGCCGGAATCGGACTGATCGTCAACACGGACAGCCACGTCAATCACTGCATCGCCCAGGCAAACGGCCAGGAGGGCATCGTCACCAGCAACGGGGTGGAGGTAAACGACTGCGTCGCCGGAATAAACGGCGGGCACGGGATTGCGTGCGGCACCAGTTCGCTCATTCGCGGCTGCTACTCCGCCGGGAATATCGGCGCCGGAATCATCGGCGGCCTGGTCGAATCCCTGACCGTGCTCGACTGCGTTGTGAACGACAACAAAGCGGGTGGAATTGTCGCCCCGCGCCGTTCGCTGGTGCGGAATTGCCAGGCGTGGCGAAATCAATTCAGCGGCATTTTCGCGGATGAAGGCAGCACGATCATCGGTTGCACCTCGGGCACGAACGCACTTCATGGAATTTCGACCGGCCCGGGTTCCACCGTCACCAGTTCGAGCGCGAGCCGGAATGTCGGGAGCGGATTCAGTTTGGGCGCACACAGCAGCATCACAGGCTGCACTGCGCTCAGCAACGCCGGGGACGGAATTATTGTCAGCAACAAGTGCGTGGTGACGGCGAATACCGTTTCCGGGCACCTGACCGGCGCTGGGATTCACGCGATCGAGCATCGCAACCGGATTGAAGGCAACGCCGCCGATGAAAACCGCCGCGGCTATCACATCGAAGGCCGAAACAACCTTGTCGTCAAGAACAGCGCCGCTGACAACCTCGTGGATTACGACATCGCGCCCGGAAACAAGGATGCCTTGGTGATCAGTCCCGGCTCGGCGTTCGTGAACAACGAACCGTGGGCCAACTTCAGGCACTGACGATCCTCGTCAGTCCCGAAAACAATTCTCACCACGAAGGGATATTATGAAAACGATTCTCTCCGCCGTGCTCCTGGCCGGTTTCGCGTTCACTGCCTGGAGCGCCACAACGATTGACCCGGCCAACAAGTCCGCCTACGGCGCGAACATCGCGTGGCTTAACTGGCAAGGCGACATCGCCAACGGCGCCGTGGTCACCGACGACATCTGTTCCGGCTCCATCTGGAGCGCGAATTGCGGTTGGATTCACCTGGGTAACGGCGCACCGCCCGACGGCCCGCAATATCAGAACGACGCCGACAACGATTATGGCGTGAACCTTGATGCGGCGGGCAACCTTAGTGGCTTCGCGTATGGCGCCAACATCGGCTGGCTGAATTTCCATCCCTTCGGCCAGCCGAAGATTGACTTGCTCACGGGCAACTTTAGCGGCGACGTGTGGAGTGCCAACTGCGGTTGGATGAACCTGAGCAACATGTTCGCGCACGTGAAAACGTTGGTGGTCCTGCCGGCAATGGACTCCGACAAGGATGGCTTGCCCGACTCGTGGGAACTCCGTTTCGCGCGCTCGCTCGACGCGTTGACCGGCAACGACGACTCCGATGGAGATGGCGTGTCGAACCACGACGAAGCCCTCGCCGATACCAATCCGCTCGACGCGAACGACGCGTTGCGGATCACGGGGTTGGCCTTTAAGGATGGCGAATGCACGATCCAGTGGCAAAGCCGGCCCACGCGATTGTATCGCGTGTTGAAGCAGGCGGACCTCGATCTCAAGTTGCCCTGGAAGGACGTGGGTGCGGGGATGATTCTGCCGCGCATGACTTGGGAAACTGACGTGAAGTTCAAGGAACCAGGCCCGCAAGGGTTCTTCCGCATCGAAGCCGTGAAGCCGCTTGCGCCGTAAATCTGCCTAAACCATTCAGCACACTTCGGAAAGTGTGGCTCGATTCAGCGGACAACTATCCGGTCGCCAAGCGCGCCAATTCGCACCCGAAGGCGTCGGTGCGCTTGACTACACTGTAGATGCCCAGCCGGCAGACAATAAAGCCGCGCGACTCCAGTTTGCTCAGATGGCGTTGAAGGGCCCGACCTGGAATGCCAGTGGCAGCGTGAATTTGTGCCAAGGTCTGCGGTTTGGTCTGGATCACACGAAAGATTTCGATCCGGCGCGGATGAGTAAAGGCCGTAGCAAGTTTGAAGACGATCTCGACCGGCTGCGATTCCCGTTGGAAGACAAACCGAAGTGCCGCGGTCAGGCCTGTGCTTGAATCTCCTGTGCTACGGGCGAGCTGGTAAGTGACACGGCGCCCAGTGCGGCTGACAGTCAACAGCCCGCGCGCCTCCAGCATCCGCAGCGATTCGCTCGCCACTGACAATGGCTGACTCAGCCGTGTTGCCGCCCAGGAAACGCTCTGGCCCGGTTCCTGAACCAGGAGCCCGAAGAATTGCAGCCGAGTGCGACTGGCGACAACTCGGCAGGTGCGCCAAAGCGTGGGCTGAAGAGGAGTTGCGGAGGCCATGGACACACTTTCCGAAGTGTGCTGGATTGAGTCAAGAACGCTGCGCGCCTGATTGAACGGTCACTCTTCCATAACCGCAAAGAACCGATGCAACTCCTCCCCGATCTCGGAAGGATCAGCGACCGTGCGAACAACTTCTTCACGCACGAGCCTCTTGTAACGCTCGCGCAGCCGATGCACGGTCACTGCCACGGCGTTGGGTGTCACATTCATGCGTGCGGCGGCGGCGCTGTAATCGCCAGCTTCGGCATCCTCAATGACGAACTGCTTCAACTGGTCGAACACTTCAATCCGCCCGGCAACCTTCTGCTCCTCCCGCAGGCGGGCGAGCGCTTCGTCGAACAGCGCCAGAAACCAGTTTCGCTCGAAGATTTTTTCCGGGGACAGCTCCAACGCCGGCTCCTTCATAAAACGGGTTTCGGTGTCGGTGTCGTCCAGCGAAAGAAAGGTCACTCGCCCTCCACGCTTGACGGCGCGCTCGTAGTCCCGCTGGTTTGACACGAAATGATTCAGCGCGGCCAGGAGAAAGGAACGGAACTTGCCGCGCTGCCGGTCCGCCGCGCCCAGGTAGTTTTCCTTGATCAGGCGGTATAGGAATTCCTGGGTGAGGTCCTGGGCCTTGTGTGGATCATGACCTCTACGCCGCAGATACGCGTAGAGCGGATACCAGTAGGCGCGGCACAATTTTTCGAGCGCGGCGGCGGCTCCCGGCGAACCGGCATGCTGCGCGGCCAGCACGTTCGTCCACGACGTCGCGGCGAACTGGGCGCCCAACGCGGTGCCAGGCGCTGGGTTTTGTTCGGGCAAGCTCATGCCGCCATCTTACACTTTCTCACCGAGGTCGGCCACATCTGTCGCGAATCACTTTAGGGCTGAACCGTGGCAGCGAAGTCCCGTCTTCCGTATAGGGCGAGTTCCTGCCGTTGGGATCAGCGCACGGAATCGCCACATTGGGACTTCTGGGCGTGCAGCTTCAACAGCGCCGCGTGGAGTTCCTTCGCCGATTCGTATCGCTCGTGCACGTTCGTCTCACATGCCTTGCAGATTACGTCGTTGAGCTGCCGCAGCAATGCATCGTTCGGTTGTTCCAGGACGGCGGTGGGCACTTCAGGAAATAATTGCCGGTCCCGTCCCATGCTGGCTTCGTAGAGCACTTTGCCCAGCGCATAAATATCTGCCGCGGGTGTCCCCGGCCCTTCCGGCGGCACATAACCTTGCGTGCCGACGAGCGAGACTTCGCGCGATTCGCTGCGCTGCTCGGTGACCAAGCCGATGTCCGCAAACTTCAGCCCACCGTTCACGTAGATGATGTTGCCGGGCTTGATGTCGCGGTGAACGAGTTGTTGCTGATGCAGGTGTTCGAGCGCCAGCGCAAGTGACATCCCCAATTGCAGACATTCCTCCGGTTGAAGCTTTCCGCGCCAGGTCAACTCGCTGGCCAGTGTTTTCGGCGAGTAATGTTCCGGGTCAATCTGCTGGCCGGTTGTGCGGTCGTCCGCCGCCTCCATGATGTAGAAGAAAAATCCTGTCGCGTCGTTCCTTCCCACGTGGAGGACGTTCACGAACCCGGGATGTGTCCGGGAAATCGGCATGAACTTCTGGATGCCCCTGAACTCGCGCTCGTAAGGCGCATCGCTCGGAAAATCCCGTCGCCGCACAATCTTGACCGCGTGAAAAACGCCGATGGCATTGCGCGCGAGCCAGACATCACCATACGCGCCCTTGCCCACGCAACGCAACAGGGTGTGGTCGGGGATGGCCAACCCGGACTCCTGCGCCTTGGTTTTTGCCGCTTCGGCAAAGCGCGAAGTCTCAATCAGCGTCCGTTCGAGCACGTCCTTCTCGAACTTCAACCGATGGAAGTGGCATCGGAGCGACCAGGCGAACGCAACGGGGATTTGCGCGAAGGCCACCACCGTCCAGGGAAACCAAACGTGGTGCCGAGCAGCCTGCAGAGCAACGACCAGTAGAATTAGCACTCCGAACGCTGTCAACGCACCAGCCGCCAGCGGGCGCATCAAACCCAGCGCGCTTCCAAACACGAGCCCCGTTACCAGCACGAGCAACACCTGCTTCGGCCACGCCAAAAGGGTCAGCCCATCGTTCCGCATGAGATTAAGGAAGGCGGTGGCGGCGAGTTCGACCCCCGGTGTAAATTGACGCTTCCAAAGCGTGTACGGTGTGCGGAAGGCGTCGGCCTCGTCACTTGGTTTCAATGTCCTCGGTCGGGCGCCGATGAAGACAACCTTGTCCCGGAACGATTGCGAAGGTTGGCTGGAGACGTCGCAGTAGCTAACGTGCGGCAGTGTGAGCGCCGGTCCGTAGTAATTCAACCATGTTTCCGGCTGTAACCCCGCAGCCGTTCGGGCGATTTCGGCGCCGGCGAGTTCGGCCGCCCTCCAGGGCAGGCTCGGCTGCGTCTCGCTGCCGACAAAATACTGTCGCGCCACGGCTTTTTCGGGCGACATCATTTCTGTGACGCCCCAGCCGGCTGCCGCTCTCAGGAATTCGGGCAATGGCAGAACCGGGCTTCTCATCTGAATTTGCGGGCGCGCAAGCGACTCCAACGTTGCCGGCAGAACAACCCGACCATTCCGCTGAATTGCCCGCGCCAGGTTCGTGTTGGCTGATGGCGTTCCGGGGAAGTCCCACAGCACGTCAAAGACGACGAGTTTCGCATGATCCTCGGTCAACCGATCCAGCAGTTGAGCGTGGAGATCCCGATCCCAGACCGGTATGCTGGTTTGCTTCAACTCGTTAAACGACCGGTCATCCATGTAAACAAGGACGACCTCGTCCGGGGGGGGTGTGCTCGGGAACGCGAACAACAGATCGTAGCTTAGAAACACCAGGCCATGTCCCCACCGCAGCAACAGGAATCCGAGCGCTACGCTCAGAACGGCGCCCGCCAGCGCGCTGCGCCAGGACGCACCGAGTTTGTTCCGCAAGTTCGTCATCCTGCCGGGATACGAGAATAAGACAAGCGAGCGACGTTAGACAGAGATTCTTCGATCCTCCTTGGAGCGCGGACAGCCTTGTCCGCGTGTTTCTGTTGCAGCGATGCGTTCGCGCGGACATGGCTGTCCCCGCTCCTTCGGTTGCGGCTCTACAGCAAGGTGAACGGCGGCGTGAGCGGGCAGCTTTCAGAAATTGAACTGCAAGCTCACGGCCAGCGTTCGTTCACGCGGCAACTCCTGCGTCAGGTTCAGCGGGTTAAGCCGGTAATCCTGATCGGTGAGGTTCAGCAACCTCACTCGCACTTCGGCTCGACGTCGCGCGAAGCGATAGCCGGCTTCGAGGTTGAATTGCCAGAAGTTGTCGCCGGGACGGGCGGGCGTGTAGCCTTTGTTGTCTTGCGCCGTCCAGATCGCGCTCGCTCGCGCGAAGAAGCCGCAAGGGTTGTTGTAGATCGCAAAGAAATGCGCTTGGTGCAGGGTCGCTGCGAGGGCTTGCTCGCGCTCAAAACCGCCCAACATGACGGCAGAGGCGGGCACTTCGGGAAAAACGGAGTCGAATTCGGCGCGGCTGAGGCGGTAGCGCGCGCCCAATGACCATTCGTCGCCCAGCAATTGATTCAGCGTCACGGTCAACGTGCGTTCGCGGAAGTCGAGTTTCTGGCGCGTGGCACCAGCGGAGAATCCGGTTCCGGGGAACGGCGGAACCGTGAAATCCACCACGCCTATTGTGCGATCCACTTTCGATGAAAGAATGTCGCCGGACACGCCCAGGAACGTGCGTTGGCCGAGCTTTTGTTCCAGCGAAGCCGACCCGGCTTCGAATGTGGGAGCGGCGTTGGCCCCGGCAACCGAATCCGGAATCAGACTGCGAAAGGCCTGGTTGAAGCCGGCCACTTGCGAAGGTTCGAGACGCACGCTCTGATCCAAACTCGCCCCGCCCAGGCCGCGCGTGTAAGCCCCTCGGAGCGTGGTGTTCGGGGCGGGCGTCCAGATCAAACCTGCTTTCGGTGAAAACTGATCCCGCGTCTCCTCGCCCGCTGTGATGGGCGCGAAGCGATGGTTCACGGGAAAAGTCACCTGGTCGTAGGTGATTCCGCCTACCGCCAGCAGTGCCGGGCATATTTGCCATTGTTCGTAAGCATAACCACTGGCACGCAAGAAATCCGCCCGGACGTCCTGGTTGGGAGGAGTATCGAAGATAACGCTGCTCGTCAGCACACTGTGAATGTCGAAGTCCCCGGCTTGGAAACGTCCGCCGATCACAATGGTGTGGTCGCCGTGCTGCCAGAGCTGCTGCAACTCGGCCGAGTAAATCTCCAACTCGCTGCGATACTCCTGGTCGAAGGGCAACGTGGTCACCAGGAAGGGCGGCCCGCCGAAACCATGATTAAACAAAAGCGCCGCGTATAAGGGATTGTCCACAAAAAAAGTCCCTTGAAGCCGTCCCACGAGCGCCAGCGTGTGATTGCCCGGTCCCCATTCGTGATGGTAGCCTGCCAGAACAGATGGCTCGTATCGCTCGCGCATGCGCAAACCTGGATTGGCTTCTGATTCCAGGTAATGCGGATTAACATCGCCAGACTCTGCGTTGTAATAACTGGCCCGGAGATAAACGCTATCCTGCGGCGTGAGTTGCTGCTTCAGGTTCAGCACCGTGGCGAGTTGCTCCACGTCGTCGTTGGGCCGCTGCCCCTTGTCGGAGTGGTAAAACACCTCGGCAGCGTAACTGCTGTTGCCGTACGTGCCGTATTGCGCCGCGCGTTGAAACCACTCGCCCTGGCTGAAATACTCCGTGCTCGAGCTGAAGCCCAGGCGGTCGCGCTCGAACAGCTTCGAGTATTCCTGCTGCGATACGGCCTGCGACAGTGTTCCCGCGCCGACCGGCGCCAGCAGATTGGCCAGCAGGTATTCGCTGAACCAGGCGGTTTCGTAGCGCAGGTCAACTTGGTTTGGATCGCGGAGTTCGTTGAACGAGTTTGCGAGAAAGAGGTGCGCCGAGTAGTTCGCGTAATCGGCGTTCACGGCGCGCACGGCTTCACGGACGCTCACGTCGGTGAGGCCCGCATCGCGATAGACCTTGGCCAGGTTCGCGCCGCGCACCGCGCGGTCCTGGTCGAGCAACAGGCGTGAACGATAGACGCGGCGGTTGTCGTTTAACTCCTGCGAGCGTTCCAAATCGCTGACGGCTTCGTTGATGCGATTCAGGTCGCGCAACAGCAAGGCGGAATACAGCCTGGGCGTGGGATCATTTGGATCGAGTTGTTCCGCGATTCGCAGTTCTTTCTCCGCGTGCCGCACGTCCCCGGCGTTGCTGAAGGCTTTGCCGAGATAACTCCGCAGCACCGAACGCTGCGGTTCGAGCGCGGCCGCTACCTGAAGGTCGAATCGTCCTTCGTCGGTGCGGCCCCGGCCAATCTGGCACAACCCGCGGCCCAGCCAAGCGTTGCCCAGCCCGCCGTCAATCGCGATGGCCTGCTCGAAAAAGCCGATGGCGTCGCGAATGCGATTCTGCGCGCTGAGCAGGAAACCCTTCAACGCGAGGGCCTGGGCGTTACGAGGAGACAGCGAGCGGCTTTTTTCGAGCGCAGCCAATGCAGGTTTGAGGTTGCCGTGGCTGAACTCCAATTCCGCCACGCGCGTCCAGCCGAAGGCGAAATCAGGCGATTGCTTCACGCACAGGCGCGCTGATTCGAGGGCTTCGGTGAGCAGAAACTGTGATTGTTGATGATAGGACTCGGCAAGCAATTCCGTGGCGAGGCGTTGTGCGGATTGAGCGTTGGGCGGTGAGGACCGGTCGCGAAGGTTGACGGTATCAACGACGAGGCGCAGCGCGTTGGCCAACCGTCGCACGCGCGACGATGCTTCGGTCTCGTTCAACGAATCCAGCAGAGTTTCGGATTGAGCCACCTGCCCGACAGACAGCAGTAACGCAGCGAAGTAAACTCTTTCAGGGTCTGTCGCCGGAACGCGGTCGGGCGGATACGCGGACAAAGCGCGCAACAAATCGCCGTCGCGATATTCCGCGAGTGATGCGCTGAGCGCAACTGCTTCGTCGGCGCTCAGGGTGAGTTCTGTCAGGTCCAGCACACCAGGGTAGTAGAGACACCATTGCACGGTGCGCGTGGTTTCGATCACAGCGGTGTTGGTGGGAGCCTGTCCGAGGACTGCGATGCCTTGCTGGCCACTGCCCAACCGGACGGTGCCAAAGTCGTTGCTCAACTCCGCCTCGCCTTCGAAGACAGTGAGCAGAGTGCGGCCCGTTCCTTCCTCGACTTCCAAGACGAACTCCGTGCCGCGGGTGGCCGCAGTGGCCGTGGGCGTGACGAAGCGGTGTTTGCCGGGCCGGTCGCGATTCAGCAGACGCATCAGGCCGTGCAGCAGACTGAACTCCGCCTCAACTTCCGGCTTCGGAAGAGGCTGGATTTCAAACTCGCTGTGCCATCCAATGCGCAACACGCTGAGGTCGGACAGCCGGACCGAGGTGCGGCTGTCCGCGCCGGTGCGTCCGCGGTCCTTCACGCGCAGGATCTGGCTCGGATAAGCCGATTCCCAAAGGTTTGAGCGGAATCGTTGAACCCAAACATTCGTGCCTTCGACGGTCAGGACGATGGGCGGGTTGGTCAGAAGGCTCGAACTTGAAGGCGTCTGTGCACTGATGGTTTGAAGAGTGAGCAGCGCAAGAAGGCCCAGCCCAACTGGCCTGCACCACATCCAAGTTGAGCTTTGGGTGCTCACGTGCGAAATCGGCGGGCTAAGGTCCCGGAGGCGACCAGTGCATGGCCCGGAAATACCGATTCGCGTCCAGCAGCACGTTGAGGTTGGTGAACGACAGCGCGAAACACGGATCCGGGTTGGTGGCAACCGCCGTCCACGGCCCTCCCAAGTCAGTTGAAGTTTGAAGCACGAACGGTTGATCGGCACTAGCCTGCACGACGAAGTTGGGGCTTACACCACCCGGTGACAGCCCCCCTCGCAACAAGGGCGGCCCGGATTGAGCAACGTGAGCAACCGTGTTGGTCGTCGCAGCCACAAAATTGCTGAGGACCACCGAGTAAGTGCCGGCCATCGAAACGTTGAAGTTGGAAATCGCGAGCGTTGTGTTGTTGGCGCCCGGGATGGCCTGCCCGTTGAAGCGCCACTGGACAGTGGGAGGAGGAGCCCAGTTGTTGGTGGGCACTTGCAACATCAGGCTGCCTCCGTTCATAACAGGGAGGCATTGCGGCCATCCGTTGATGGGCGGCGCAATCCCCATCGTGGCAGTAATCTGAATCGTCTCGGTGCCGTTGCCCTGCAAAGCCGAGACCACGGCGGTGTAGTTGGATCCTTGCGTAGCGTTGAACTGCGTCACACAAGGCTGATTGGTCGGACCGTTCACCACGTCGCACGCCACGAGCACATCGAGGTTCGTGATGCCCGTCGGGACTCCCTGATAGACTCCCAAGAGCAGGAACACCTCGCTCCCCACAGTGTCAATCTGGATGACGCCGGTGTCCTCGGCATGCACTTTTTGAAAGAGCGTCTTCAGGAACGGCTTGGTGCAAGGGTTCGGGTCGCCCGACCCGCCATTCGCTTGCGACGAGAATTCGTTCCAGCCACTTTCTCCCAATCCAATGGTAATGACGCCTTGGGTCGGACGGAGGTCCACTTGTTCCAGCTTGTCGAACGTAAACTGGTCCAGGCCCGAACCGGTCTGGAGGGGCACCGACGGACTCCTCAACACAGATCCGTCCTGGTTGCTCACCAGCACAGAATAGAATCCTACGTTGGCGGAGGATGCGTCGAACACCGTATGCACGCTGCCCGTCGCGCCACCGATCGGGACATCGTTGAAAAGCCATTGGTAGTGATCGTCCCGCGATTCAGTGACGATAAAAAATGTGGCATCGCTGCCCTGCTTCACACCCTGCGGCTCGGGATTAGTGACGATGACGGGGACCTTCAATGACGTCGGCGTCAGCAACCAGCTCAAGGTGTATTCGCCGCCTGCGCCGGAGAAACCCAAACCGTCAATCATCCACTGATACGCCGTGCCGCGCTGGGCATTGAACTTGAGCGCGCTCGTGTAAAACCCGCCCTGATCGTCATCTTTCGTCACGAGCGCGAGATTGCTCAACGTCGTTCCGGTGAACACGCTGAGCAGCGTGTCGAAGCTGCTGCCGCGCAGGTTGAGAGAGACGACGCCGTTGGAGGGGGCGATCCATTCACACCAAACCGACTTGCCGCCACCTGGGAAAATTGGATCGCCGCGTTCGCTCGTGGCCATGGAACTGTTGCCTTGCAAGACGCCTCGGAGTTCGACACCTGCCAAACGCGGCCGGTCAGCGAAATCATCCGCGGCTTGAGGTCCGGCGCTGTCGCGAACGAGCAGCAGCGCCGGCCCGGTGGTGAACACGTCGTTGTCGTTCCAAACCGTCACGCTGAAATCTCCGCCGCTGCCTGCCTGGACGTTGTTGAACATGAGGAAAGAATTGGTTTTTCCGGGAAGCAACCCTCCGTTCAACCGCCACTGATAAAACAACGGCGGCGTTCCCGCGGCTGTGACGCGGAACGTGACCGTTGCACCCGGGCCAACGGTTTGGCTTTGCGGCGACTCGACCAGTGTCAACGGACCGAGCACATTCAACACTGCATTGCTGCTCGTGACGCCGGCAGCGTTCGCGCTGTTGCTGATTACCACAGAGTAGGTCCCGGCGTTCGCGGCCTGCACATTCGTGATCGTCAGTGAAGGGGTGCCTTTCCCGAAGGGAACGAGCACCCGCCCGTTGCGCAGCCATTGGAAACCAAAGGGCGGCGTGCCCGTGACGATCACGCTGAAACTCACCGTGCTACCCGGCGCGACGGTCTGGCTTTGCGGATGAGTCGTGATGACGGGTGGAGTTGCCACATCGAGAACGAGACGCCAGCCGCCGCCCATCGAACCGCCGCCGTTGAACGTCGCGTCATCGTACGCAAACAACTGCCATGTCCCATTCGGATTCGTGCCGTTGAAAACGGTCAAATCCGTGCCGTACGGCCCGGCGGGCGCCGGTGCGGGAAAGACGTCGCCGATTTGAAAATCCGTCGGTTCGTAGCTGCCGCCGATGATTGGACCCGAGTCGGGCAACGAAGCGCTGCTACTCTGTGAAAAGGTCAGATCGACACCGCTGACGCTGTTGCCTCCGCCCGCGTCTGACATCAGCATCACCTTCCCCCCAGGCCCCACCAACAGAACATCCAGATCATCCGGAAATACGTGGGAGACGTCGTTCAAGCTGACCGACACGTTGACGACCGCTCCCGTGATCTGCGAAACCGAGATGGTCGAGGGATACGGAGACGCGGGCGCGCCCGCAGGAAAAATGATCGGCGTCGCATTAGTGAACGCCGCACCTTGGACTGGGCGCGACACAGCCGCGACCAGCCAGCCCAAGACGAGCAGCATCAGAGGCCGAGAACATCCCCGCTGGACTTGCCATTGGCTCTTCATGGTATTGGTTGACCCTGCATGAATAACTCCACCCATCCCTGGTAACAAAGACAGAAATTTCCACCGTGGGCTCGACCACGAATGACGCCACGAAGCGTTCCATGCGTCGTCCAAATGGTTGGAGCCCGGCATTGCGGCCGATGCTTCAGCCAAAATACTCTATCGAGGGACCGGATTCCCCATCTCAGTTCAGTGCAAAACATTCCATCGTGTATTGAAGAAATGGCCAGGTAACTATGACAGAAAAGCTCGAAACCTGCGGACCTGTCCTGAATGTTCCCGCTCGTTCGTCGTAGAATTGAAGTGAGTGAACGGTGGATCGTGCGATCACCACAACGAATGGTCAGTATGAGCACGCAAACAATGATTTACGAAGAAGGAAATGTGGCGGAGCCGCCTGAAAGACATCGTCACTTCATACGAATCTTTTACAAAAATCTTACGGCCTCTTGCCAACTCCCGATTCCCTTTCGTTTAGATCATGTCCCTGTGTCAATTGGTGTTCGGAAGCAGGCAGATTCGTCGCCGAACATTGCCAAAATGTAATGAAACAATTCATCACCGTTTGTGTCTTGATGACGGTAGAGATTATGAGTGCAGCAACCTTGAGTATTCGATGGACCGATTGCGACAGGAATCAAGCCCTGCCGGTCGTTCTTGGCGGCCAGAATCCATACTTCAGCATAGCGGTTAAACCGCGTGAGCGACATTGTCCTTCATGCGATTCGATCGTTTACAGCCGTCGCCACAGATTATGCGGCGTCTGCGGTCAGGCGCTGCCAGAGGCCTGCCTATTCACGGTCACTGAGGCAGAGAGCGTGGAAATGCTTTTGAGGACCGAGCGACAGCGCCACAGAGCTTGGCTGAAGAAGACGACGGCGATGTAGGGGTCGCTTATACCGACAAAGGCGGACCGTCATGCACCTCTTCGCGGTTCGGCCACATTAGGGGCACTTGATGGCGAAGCCGCCACGCCTTGAACCGCTGGATCAGGCCATCGAGTGCGACAGTGGCGGCGCGCATTTCCGGTTGATCGTCCGTAAAGCCCTCCGGCTTGTAATCGGGAATCGCATCGCCATCCTTGCGCACGTAGGCGAGCACGCGCAGCAATCGTTCGCGCTCCGACGGGCTGCCTTCGCGAACGCTGCCGCCCTCCGTCGCCACGAGCAGTGCGGCAAACAAAGGGCAGTTCTGCCCGATGAAATGCGGGTCAAGCACGCGCCTGCCGACGCGGAAATTGAATTTATTTGTTGACGACATACCGACCGGTCTGTATTGTTGGCGCGTGACATGAAAACGAGCGCGATCAGAGCACCGAAAGAGACGCGACGGCGAATCCTCAACGCCGCGTTCCTGGAATTCTACCGCACCGGCTTCCAGGGTGGCAGCCTCAACCGCATCGTGAGCGAGGCGCGCACGACGAAGGGCGCGCTGTTTCATCACTTCAAGGACAAGAACGACCTTGGATACGCAGTCGTCGAGGAGGTCATCCAGCCGCGCATCAAGTCCCACTGGTTCGACCCGCTGGCGGATTCCATCGATCCCATTGCCGGCGTGAAGCAGTTGATGCGACGATTTGTGAAGGAGGAGCAGGCGGACGGTCGGTTGGTGCAGGGTTGTCCGCTGAACAATCTGGCGCAGGAAATGTCCCCCCTCGACGAGGGATTCCGGCGGCGCCTCGAAAAGGTCTATGCAGCGTGGCGGGAGGCTTTGGAGGCGGCGTTCGCGCGCGGCATCAAGGCGGGCAAAGTGAGAAAGGTGATCTCCACTCGGAGCGCGGCCGCGTTCGTGGTGGCTGCGCTGGCGGGTATCATCGGGACAGCCAAGAACGCGCAAAGTGAAGAATTGCTGAAGCAGGCTGGCGAAGGTCTGTTCGACTATTTGGACAGCCTGCGACCTTAGAATTCCATTTTTTATGAGTGTTATAATACCGACCAGTCTGTTTGTGAGCAATTCCTCGGTGGCACCCGTCCTGTGTTCGGGGAGGAACGATAGGAACTTCGGCAAGATACCCGTTGATACCCGGGAGGAATCACAATGCAACGAAGATGATATTGGCCTGTGCCTTGGCCCGGAGCTTACGTTGCGCGCAGTCGAAAAAAGTCGGCGTGAGCCGAGCAGCGAAAAACAGCGTATGAAAATGACAGGAAAGAAATCATGAACTTCGTCGCCCTCAAAATGCTCACCGGTGACCGGGCCAAATATCTCGGTCTGATTTTCACCATCGCGTTTTGCACGTTCCTGCTGCAAAACCAGACGTCCATCTTTGCCGGCATTCTCAAACGCACCGGCAGCCAGATCGCCGATGTCACGGACGCCGAGATTTGGGTGATGGATCCCAAGACGGAATACTTTGAACAGACCAAGGCTCTCAAAGACACCGACCTCACTCGAGTGCGCGGCGTGGACGGCGTGCAATGGGCGGTCAAACTTTTCAAAGGCAGTCCCGTCGCGCGCACGCTCGACGGCAAGTTCGCCGTCTCGTTCTGCCTCGGTCTTGATGACGCGACGCTCACGGGCGCGCCGCGCAAGATGCTGCTCGGCACCTGGGAACGGCTGCGCGAGCCGGACGCGGTGGTGATCGATCACGCCGGGTACAACTTGTTGTTTCCCGGCGAGCCGCTCCAGCTTGATCGCACGATCGAACTCAACGACCACAAGGCCAACATCGTCGGCATCTCCGACGCCTCCGCGCCGTTCGTGAGCTGGCCGGTGATGCACACCCGCTACAGCCAGGCGGTGAATTTCGTCGGGCGCGAGCGCACGCAGTTGTCGTACGTGTTGGTGCGTCCGAAACCCGGCGTTGACGCCGGGGACCTTTGCCGGCGCATCGAGGAGCAAACCGGCTTGCGCGCGCGGGCCAGCGATCAATTTCGCTGGGACTGCATCCGTTATTACCTGAAGAACACGGGTATTCCCGTAAACTTCGGCATCACGATTGCCATTGCGCTCATCGTCGGCGTCGTCGTCGCGGGGCAAACCTTTTATCTGTTCACGGTTGAAAACCTGAAGCAGTTCGGCGCGATCAAAGCCATCGGCGTCACCAACCGGCGGCTCATCGGCATGATTCTGCTGCAAGCCTTCACCGTCGGCCTCATCGGGTTTTCGATCGGCACGGGGATGGCGGGGGAGTTTTTCAATTTCTTCGGCCAGAAACTCGCTACGCGCGGCATCATTCTGATGTGGCAGAGCGTCGCGCTGACCGCCGCGTGCATGGTGTTTGTCATGGTGCTCGCGAGCATCCTGAGCCTGCGCCGCGTGCTGGTGCTCGAACCCGCCATTGTCTTTCGAGGTTGATCCTATGAGTGCAAAACTGATTCCAGCCGTCCGGTGCAGCGACCTGCAAAAGGATTTCGGTGAAGGCGCGACGCGCGTGCAAGTCTTGCGCGGCGTGAAGTTCGACGCGTTCCAGGGACAGCTCACGTTCCTGGTCGGTCCGAGTGGTTGCGGCAAGACGACGCTCATTTCCGTCATCGCCGGCCTGCTCGACAGCAGCGGCGGGGAAGTCGAACTCTTCGCCCGGAACGTGAATCAGCTTTCGGCAAATGAGCGCATTCTGTTCCGCCGAAAGAATCTCGGGTTCGTTTACCAGCAATACAATCTGCTGCCGGCGTTGACCGCGGCCGAAAATGCAGCCGTGCCGCTGCTCGCTGCGGGTGTCCGCCGCCGCGAAGCCGTGGATAAATCCAAAGCACTCCTGGTCCGGCTCGGCATGGAAGATCGCCTGGACACGTTGCCCGCCAAACTTTCCGGCGGCCAGCAACAACGCGTGGCGCTGGCCCGCGCGCTCGTGCATGAACCGCGATTGATTCTTTGCGATGAGCCGACGGCGGCGCTCGACCACGCGACCGGCGAGTCCGTGATGGAGTTGCTCGCCGGGAACGCCGTCCATCCCAACCGCGCAGTCATCGTCGTCACGCACGACACGCGCGTTTTTCATTACGCCGATGCCATCGCTCACATGGACGATGGCCGGATTGTCAAAACCGAATCGCGCCGGCAGGCAGCGGTTCCGGAGTCTGACCGGGTCGCAGTGCTCGCATGAACTTAGCAGTTTCAACTCGATGAAAACGAAAAGGTAAACTCATGAAAAAAATCATCCTTCCTCTGATCGCTTTCGCTGCATTGACCTTTGGCATCGTTTCGGTCGTCCGCTCGCAACCGAAACGCGAACCGACCACGCCACCTTCTGCGCCGCCCGTCTCGCCGTTCTCGCACACCGTGGCGGCGGTGGGTTTGGTGGAAACGAGCACCGAGAACATCGCCATCGGCACGCCGTTGGCCGATGTCGTAAGCGAAGTCGCCGTGTGCGCCAACCAAACCGTGAGAGCCGGCGACCCGCTTTTCAAGCTCGACGACCGCCATCTGCGCGCCGAGCTGGCCATGCGTCAGGCGGACCTGCGCGTGGCCGAGAGCCAAGTGAAAGTCAACACCGCCATGCTCGAGGACGCAAGCCGGCAGCTCGGTTTTTTTGAATCGCTCAAGGACAAAAGCGCCATCAGCGCCGAAGAACTCACCCGCCGCCGTTCCGCGGTTGAAACCGCGCAGGCACGACTCGACGAAGCAAAGGCGCAGGTCACGGCTGCCACGGCGCAAATTCAAATCACCCAAACCAACATCGAACGCAGCACCGTGCGCGCGCCCATGGACGGCGACGTATTGCAAGTGAAAGTCCATCCCGGCGAATTTGCGCCCGCGGGCGTGACCGCCACGCCGCTGGTTTTGCTGGGCCGGTTGAAACCGCTCCACGTCCGTGTGGACGTGGACGAGCACGAGGCCTGGCGCGTGCGCCCCGAGGCGACGGCCACGGCGGCGGTCCGCGGCAACACGAATCTGAAAACGCCGCTGACATTCGTGCGTTTCGAGCCGTTCGTTGTTCCCAAGAAATCGCTCACCGGCGACAGCACCGAGCGCGTGGACACGCGCGTGCTGCAAGTGATCTACCGCGTGGAGGGCGATGCGCTTCCCTTGTTCGTCGGCCAGCAGATGGATGTCTTCATCGAGGACTCGAATCCCACCACTGCCATGACCATGAAGTGAAGCGCAGAATGAGACAGAACTCCGCAATCGAACTCTCGGCGTTGCGCCTGCCCTGGAGTGGAGCTCACCTGCCCGCGGCGCAGGTTTCCAAATCTCCCGTAACGCCGAGGTCCAAGTCGGGGTCGCGCGGGAAGTCGCACGGAGCCGCGGGCCTGGAAACCCGCGAAACAGCAGACCTTGAAGTGTCTTGAATGAGTTCGCTGGTTCGTCGCATCATGGGAGCAAGCACGGACCCCTGAGAGTTCTGGTTGCGCGTTCTTGCCGGCCGCACCGTCGTTCTCGCCGGCCCGGACGGATCAGCGGGTTAAGGTCGGATGAACAAACGTCCACGCTCCATCACGGTCATCAGTTGGCTATTCGTAGCCACCGGCGTCATCGGGCTTGCCTACCACGCCACCGAGTTCAAGGCAGAGCGTCCGTTTGAAGTTGACCTTGTCTGGGTGTGCTTCGTCCGGCTTCTCGCCATTCTTTGCGGAGTGTTTATGCTCCGCGGCAGCAACCGGGCGCGCTGGCTTCTTGTCGTTTGGATGGGCTACCACATCGTGCTTGGTATCCTGCACTCTGCGTTGCAGTTGTTCGTGCACGGTTTGCTGTTCGCTGTAATTCTATACCTTCTGTTCCGCCCGCAGGCGTCGGCGTATTTTCGGGGCGCGGGACATGGAAACTTCCTCCGGCGCGATTGACGTTGGCGTAGCCGCCAATCCGCAAAGGGCACGCCTGGGAAAGCCCTGAATCATATCCGCTCAAAATACCGTCGCCGTTCCCAGTCCGTCACCGCGTTGGCGAACGCTTCGACTTCCAGGCGGGCAGTGTGCACATAAAAATCGACGACGTGATCGCCGAAGGCTTGCCGCGCCAGCTTGCTTTGGTCGAGCAGGTCGGCTGCTTCGCGCAGAGACTTCGGCAGCCCGCGCAGCTTCGGGTCCAGGTAGGCGTTGCCGCGGTAATCGCTGCCGCAATCAAGTTCCTCCTCGATGCCCCGCAACCCGGCCGCGATCATCGCCGCGTACGCCAGGTACGGATTGGCATCCGCCCCGGGCATTCGGTTCTCGATGCGAAAGGATTTCTCGTGTCCGACCACACGAAAGCCAACCGTCCGATTATCGTGCGACCACGCCATCTTCGTCGGCGCCCAGCTCGCCGATTGATAACGTTTGTAGGAATTGATCGTGGGCGCGACGAAGTAACAAAGCTCCGGTGAATATTTCATCAAACCGCCGAGGAACTTGCGAAAAAGGGGCGAGCCGATTTCGGATTTCGGATTTCGGGCTTCGGATTTCGGATGGGTTCCCTGTTTGCCGGCGCCCCAAAAAAGGTTCTTTCCATCGCGCCAGAGACTCATGTGAATGTGGCAACTGCTTCCCACTTCATCGGCCCGCGGTTTCGGCATGAAGGTGATCGATTTCACGTGCTGCGCCGCGATCTCCTTGATGCCCTGTTTGAATACGACGTGCATGTCGGCCATGGGAAGCGGCTGGTCATACACGAAGTTGACCTCGTGCTGGCCGCAGCCCCATTCGCCTTTGCTCGATTCCACCGGAACACCCGCTTCGCTCATCCAGTTCCGCACCGCGCGCAAGGTGAATTCATCCCGCGCCGGTTGCATCGTGTGATAGTCGATCCGGTAATCGCTCGACGGCGTCAGGTTGCGGTAATCGGCCACAAACGCCTCGTGATAATTCTCGTTGAACAGGAAGAACTCCAATTCGCTGGCAACGCGGCAGGTCAGCTTTTTCTTTGCCAACAGGCCGATTTGCCCTCGCAAGACCGACCGTGGCGCTTCCTCCACCAGCTTGCCGTCAGGATGCAGAAAATCGCAAAGCACCAGCGCCGAGCCCGCGTGCCAGGGCAGGAAGCGCACCGTGGATAAATCCGGCTGCATTGCAAAGTCCCCAAACCCCTTCTCCCAGTTGGCCAGTGGGAAGCCGTCCTGCGGGTCCATCTCGATGTTCACGGCGAGCAGATAATTGCACGCATGGGTGCCGTGCTGCGCGACGTGGTCGAGAAAAAATTTGGCGGTGAACCGTTTGCCGATCAGCCGTCCGAACACGTCCGGAAACGCCACCACGACGGTGTCGATGTCGCCGGATTGGATCCTGGACTTGAGTTGGGTGAAGGTCATAGACAACAAGCGTAACTCGTAAAACGTGAAAGGTAAGGAGCGATGGGCGGGATCATATCAGGGCATGGGATTTACGCATTTGTTTCCTCATTCCTCCACATAGACATTCTTCAACTCCGTGTAACCGTCCATCGCCGTCATGCCGAGGTCGCGGCCCATGCCGCTTTGCTTGAAACCTCCGAAGGGTGCCTCCGCGTGGACGCTGGAATGACTGTTGACACTCAACACGCCGCTTTCAATTTGTCGCGCGACGCGCAACCCGCGGCGCAGGTCGTTTGTCCAAATCGATCCGCTCAGACCGTAAGGCGACGCGTTCACCTCGCGAATCACCTGCGCTTCCTCGTCGAACGGTGTCACGCAGACAACCGGACCAAAAATTTCCTCGCGCCAACAGCGGTCATCCTTGCCGACGTCGAGCAGAACCGTCGGTTCCAGATAGTAACCCTTCGTATGCGGGCGCCCAGCGCCGCAGGCAAACCGGCTGCCGCGCTTGCGGGCATCGGCGAGGAACGCTTCGACCCTCGCGCGCTGACCGGCAGAGACAAGCGGGCCGAGTTGCGTCTCGGCTTTCGCCGGGTCGCCCACAACGAGTTTCCCGGTCGCGGCCACGAACTTCTCGACGAACGGCCCGTAAATGCTGCGTTCGACGAACACGCGACTGCGGGCGCAGCAATCCTGACCGGTGTTGGCGAACACGCTCATGGGCGACAACTCGGCGGCGCGCTGCCAGTCGGCGTCGGCGAAGACGACGTTCGGCGATTTGCCGCCCAATTCGAGCGAGATCCGCTTCAGGTCGCGCGAAGCCAGTTCCATGATGCGCCGTCCGTTCTCCGTCGATCCGGTAAAGGAGATTTTGCGAATCAACGGATGCGTCACCAGCGCGTCGCCGATGGCGGAACCGGAACCGGGCAGCACCTGGAGGACGCCGGGAGGCAGGCCGGCGGCATGAGCAAGTTCGCCGAGTTTCAGCGCGGTCAGCGGGGAGAGCGACGCCGGCTTGAGCACGGCACAATTGCCGGCGGCCAGGGCGGGCGCGACCTTCCAGCAGGCGATGGGGAAGGGAAAATTCCAGGGAACGATGGCGGCAACGACGCCCATCGGCTGGCGCAATGTGAAGTCGAACCCACCGCGCGCCACAGGTATGGTCTGGCCGCAGAACTTCGTGACCGCTCCGGCGTAGTACTCAAACACCCGGGCTCCCAGCGCGCACTCATCGCGGGCGTCGCTGATCGGTTTGCCGACGTGAAGCATTTCGAGTTGCGCGATTTCTTCGACGTGCTCGCGCAGCTTGCCGGCGACGTTGAACAGAATCTCCGTGCGCCTGCCCGGCGTCAGATCGCGCCAGCCGGCCTCCCAGGCGCGCTGAGCCGACTCGACCGCGGCGTTCACGTCCGAGACGTCCGCGGCGGCGACTTCGGCGAAAGGTTGTTCCGTCGCAGGATTGATCAGTTTCGCGCGGTGGCCGGAGGAGGAAGGGCGGAAAGAGCCGTCCATGAAAATCAAGTCGGGCACCGTCATGCGGGCATCATAGTCAGATGAATTGATGGCTACCAAATCTTTTCCGCGCCTCACCCCTCGCGTCACGCTTTCCGATGCAGTCTCATCCCTCTCGACAGCCTGTCCGAGAATGGGTACAGTTTATGTTATAGGTATGACATATTTTGTACCTCTATTTTCAGAATATGAAACCTGCCGAAACCACTAAGGCGTTCCTGGAGTTGCTCTTCTGGAGTCTGGACAAGCTCTCGCGTCCCAGCTTTGCCAACCTCACCGAGTCCTTCGAAGCTTGGGAGTATTCAGTCAAGATCAAGCCGCAGCTCAAACGGTTGGCCCGCTCCGGCTACGTCACGCTCGAAGGCCGGGGTCCAGCGGGCACGGTGAAGTTCACCGAGCGCGGACGCCTGGCCGCGCTCGGGGGAGTGGATCCCGCGACCCGCTGGCGACGTAATTGGGATGGCAAATGGCGCCTTCTGATCTTTGATCTGCCCGCTTCCCAAACGGAATTGCGCACGAGGCTATGGCGGTGGTTAAGGTCCCGACGATTTGGTTACTTGCAGCAGAGCGTCTGGATCTCGCCCGATCCAGTGGATGACACATTGCTGCCTTTGAAACACCTGAAGTTGTCGCCGGAAAGCTTCACCATCATCGAAGGGGAACCGGTTCCGCCCGACCACGACCGGGACCTCGTGCAAGCGGCCTGGGATTTCGCGGCAATCAATCGGCTCTATATCAAGGCGATTGGGCTGTACGAAGCCGCGCCCGAGTGGTCCGAGTCCGCCAGACCTTCGCTCCTGCAGCGGCAGCACTGGCTCGTCAATCAACGGCAAGCCTGGCTGGAAGCGGTTTCTCTCGATCCGCTACTGCCTCAACGATTGTGGCCCGACGGCTATCAGGGCAGACGGGCATTTGAGTTCCGTACCGCGGCCTTTGGCCGGATCGCGAAGGGTTGGAGATAAGGGTACAAAAATTGTTATAGCTATAACAGAATTTGTACGGTTTTTTTCCGAGGGATTCCGCGCGGCAGGGAACCGGTGGGTGAACTCAGAGCACTTCCAAGTACAACTTCCGAAAATCCTCCGCCGTCACCGACACCGCGTTGGTCTTGTGGCAGGGGTCATCGAACGCCTGGGCCACCAGCGCGTCGAGTTGTTCCGTGGTCACGCCGTGGGCGCGGAGTCTGGTGTCCAGACCGAGACCGGCGAGAAACTGCGTGATGAACGCAATCGTGCGCTCATCGGCTTCGGCGTCGGAATATTTCATCAGGTCGAGACCGCAGGCGATGCCGACACGGCGGTAAAGTCCGGGCTTGCGCCCGGCGCAAAACTTCATGCCGGCCACGAGACAGAGGGCGTTGGCGAGGCCGTGGTGCATGCCGCAAATCGTTGAAAGGGGATGCGCCAGCGAATGCACGACACCGAGATCTTTTTGAAACGCGACCGCGCCCATCGCCGCGGCGACCAGCATTTTGCCGCGGGCGTCGAGGTCGTTGCCATCGCGGTAAGCGCGGGGCAGAGCGTCCACGATGAGGTGGATGCCTTCCAGCGCGACGCCGTCACACATTGGGTGAAAGACCGGACAGGTATAGCTCTCAATGCAGTGCGTGAGCGCGTCCGCGCCGGTGGCGGCGGTGAGTTTGCGGGGCAGGCCGCGCGTCAGTTCGGGGTCGAGGATGACGAGTCGGGCAAGCAGTTGGGGATGGAAGATGACCGTCTTGCGTTGGGTACCGTCGAGCGTGATGACCGAGCTGCGGCCCACCTCGCTTCCGGTCCCGGCTGTCGTCGGGATGGCGACGAACGGCGCGAGGCCGGACCAGTCGGGTTCGTCATAAAACTTCGCCAGATCGAAGCCGGGCCGCTTGAGGAGCAGGCGCGCGGCTTTGCCGACGTCGAGCGGGCTGCCGCCGCCCATCGCGATGAGACCGTCACAATCATTGGCTCGAAACGCGTCCGCCGCGCCCGTGACATCGTGTTGGAGCGGATTCGCGTGGACTCCGAAGTGAAGGAACCAGTTTTTCCCCTGTTCCTTGGACCCGAGGGTGTGGTCCAACAGTTTAAAGGCGTCGGTGCTCAGCAATCCGGGATCGGTCACCACGAGCGGTCTTTGAATTCGCAAGGCATCCAGGCGCTTGGGCAGTTCGGCCAACGCGCCCGCGCCGAACAGCGTGGTGGTCGGAAACGAAAAACTGGCTAGCCTCGTCATCAACCTTCCCCGGTCAGAATTTCACTTCTTCGCGTCGCCGTTGCGTGAACCGGCAGGAGTGAGAATAGCCTGCGC
Source organism: Haliangiales bacterium (assembly GCA_035637175.1). Taxonomy (GTDB): domain Bacteria; phylum Verrucomicrobiota; class Verrucomicrobiia; order Limisphaerales; family AV2; genus AV2. The sequence continues at coordinate 35,280 of DASPXS010000289.1, forward strand.
TCCTCGCCAGTTCAATCGCTTCGGGAAAATTCATTCCGACTTCGCCGGGCGCATGGGCGTCCGACGCAAAGGTAATCGGCACACCCATCTGCGCCGCCAGATTCACGATTTGCGGGCTCGGATAGATTTCTTTGCAATCTTTGCGCAGACCGGAGGTGTTGAGTTCCATCGCCACGCCCTTTTTTTTGGCGGCGCTGAGAAAACGGGCGAAGAGCGGCAGGCAATCCTGCGTCGGGTAAAAACAAAACTTCTTGCACAAATCGGCATGGGCGATGATTTCGAACAAACCGGATTCCGTCGCCAGGGTGAGCCGCTCGAAGTAAGCGCTCCAGACCGCAAACGGATCGCGGTCTTTCCATTGGGAAATCTTCCTGGGATTGTCGAGGTCCCAGGAGTCGGAGACGTAATGCACCGCGCCGATCAGGTAGTCCCAGGGATGCCGCCCCGCCAGGTCGCGGATCCAGTCCTCCTGCCCGGGGAGGTAATCCACTTCCAGCGCGAGCCTGATCCTCAGTCCCGGGTGGTCGTGGCGCGCTCTTTCCACCTTCTCGACGTAATCCCCCAGATCACTCAGCAGCATGCGCCAATCGTCGAAATCGTCCCTCGGCATCGGGCTGTGTTCGGAAAAACCGATCTCTTTCAACCCCAGTTTCACCGCGCGTGCCGCGTATTCGGTCGGCTCGCCCACGGCGTGGCGGCAGAGCGGTGTGTGCATGTGGTAATCGGCTGGCAACGACATTCGCAGAAAGTAAGACATGGCTCCCATCCGCCAGCAAGGTGATTCCCATCCCCTCTTTTGGTCATGGTGGAGAAATGCGAATTTGGGTATTGAATTCTCCATAGACTGACTGGGACGAATCCGGCATAAATATTAGCCTTGTGCAAGCCAGCTTGAATTTCTTCGCCCGCGCGCTGTTGTGGGCCGTGCTTTTCATCGGCAGTTCGGAAATAGCGTCGGCCGAAACCAAGGATTCCAGGGAGCATTGGGCCTTCAAAGCGCCGGTCCGCCCCAACCTTCCCGCCGTGAACAACAAAAAGTGGGTGCGCTCGCCGATCGATCGTTTCATCCTCGCCCGACTGGAAAAAGAAGGGCTCAGGCCGTCGCCGGAAGCGGACAAAGTCACCTTGCTCCGGCGCCTGTCGTTGGACCTGATTGGGTTGCCGCCGACGATCGCGGAAACGGACGCGTTTCTCGCGGATCAATCGTCGAATGCCTCCGAGAAGCAGGTTGAGCGTCTGCTGAACTCCCCGCATCATGGCGAGCGGTGGGGACGGCACTGGCTCGACGCCGCGCGTTACGCCGACTCCGACGGTTTCGAGAAGGACAAACCGCGATTCGTCTGGGCCTATCGCGACTGGGTCATCAACGCCTTCAATCACGACCTGCCTTATGACCGTTTCATTGTCGAGCAAATCGCAGGCGACCAGTTGCCCCATCCCGCCCAGGACGACCTGGTGGCCACCGGCTTCCTCCGCAATGCAATGCTTAACGAAGAAGGCGGGGTGGACCCCGAGCAATTCCGCATGGAGGCGATGTTCGACCGGATGGATTGCATCGGCAAGAGCGTCCTGGGCCTGACGATCCAATGCGCGCAATGCCACAATCACAAATACGACCCGCTCAAACAGGAAGAGTATTACCGGCTGTTCGCATTTCTGAACGACGATCACGAGGCCTCGCTGGTGACCTACTCGACCGAGCAGCAGATGCAGGTGGCAAATCTCGCGCGACAGATGCGCGATCTCGAGGCCGGCCTCCGCCACACCACACCGGACTGGCAGCAACGAATGAACCAATGGGAAGACTCGGTCAAAAACAACCTGCCGGCGTGGACCGTGGTGCGCTGCGTGAACGCCGGCGAAAACGGCGAGCGATTTTACTACTACGACGACGGTTCCATTCGCGCGGCCAGCTATGCGCCGACGAAGTGGACGGCCCACTTCCGCGGCACGAACAACCTGCCGTTCATCGGCGCGTTCCAACTCGAACAGTTGAGCGACCCGAACCTGCCCTGCGGCGGGCCGGGCCGGTCTGTCAAAGGCATGTCGGCGTTGAGCGAATTCAAGGTCGAGGCGGTCGATCTGCAGGAACCGACCAACAAGATCGACGTGAAATTCATCAAGGCCACTGCCGATTACAGCAATCCGGAGAAGGAACTGGAGCCGGAGTTTTACGACAAGTCCGACAAGAAGCGGATATACGGGCCGGTGAAATATGCGATTGACGGCAAGGACGACACGGCGTGGGGCATCGACGCCGGGCCGGGCCGGCGCAACCAACCGCGGAAGGCCGTGTTCATTGCGGAAAAACCCCTCACCTTCACCAACGGCGTGGTGCTGAATTTTCGGCTGGCGCAAAATCACGGCGGATGGAATTCGGATGACAACCAGAATCATAACCTCGGCCGCTACCGCCTCAGCGTCACCAGCGCGACGAATGTCGTCGCCGACCCGATTCCGGCGGGGGTGCGGGAAATCTTCGCGATTCCGCGCGAGCAACGGACCCCGGCGCAAATCGCCACCGTATTCAGCTATTGGCGCACGACCGTGCCGGAGTTCAAAGACGTCAATGACAGGATCGACGGGTTGTGGAAACAATGGCCCGAAGGCACGCCGACGTTGACGCTCATGGCGCGTCAAGGCAAAGGTCCCCAGGACGAACTGCGGACAACTCACCTCTTGCGGCGCGGCGACTGGCTCAAGCCGGGCGAGGAAATGACTTTCGGCGTGCCGGCCTTCCTCCATCCGCTGCCGGCCGACGCCGACGGTTCACGGCTGACCCTGGCGAAATGGCTGGTGGACCGCAGATCGCCGACGACGGCGCGGGTGTTCGTGAACCGCGTCTGGCAAGCCTACTTCGGCAATGGCATCGTGAACACGCCGGAGGACTTTGGCGTGCGCGGCGAAGAACCGTCGCATCCCGGGTTGTTGGACTGGCTGGCCTGCGAGTTTATGGACCAGGGCTGGAGCGTGAAATCGTTGCACCGTTTAATCGTTGAGTCGGCGACGTATCGCCAGTCGTCACGCGTCACCTCGGAGCTGTACGCGAAAGACCCTTACAACCGGCTGCTCGCGCGCGGACCGCGTTTCCGTGTCGAAGGGGAAATCGTGCGGGACATCGCGCTTGCTGCCAGCGGTCTGCTCAATCCGGAAATCGGCGGACGCAGCATTTATCCTCCGGCGCCGGAGTTTTTGTTCCAGCCGCCGGCCAGCTACGGCCCCAAGGTGTGGAAAGAGGAAACCGGCGACGAGCGATACCGGCGAAGCCTTTACATTTTCAAATTCCGCTCGGTGCCGTATCCGATGCTGCAAACGTTTGACGCGCCCAACGGCGATTTCTCCTGCGTCCGCCGCCAGCGCTCGAACACGCCGCTGCAAGCGCTGGTGTCGCTGAACGAAACGGAGTTTGTCGAGTGCGCCCAGGCGCTCGCCCTGAAAGCGCTGGCCGAAGGCGGGCGGACCGACGCCGAGCGCGTCGGGTACGCTTTTCGGCGCGCATTGAGTCGTCAACCGAGCGCCGACGAACGCAAAGAACTGCTCGACTTGTTGGCCAAAGAGAAACGTCGCATTGCCGAAGGATGGGTGAATCCGCTGGAACTGGGCCTGGGCAAGGAGCAGCGGCCGGCCCAATTGCCCGCGGGCGCGACCCCGACGCAGTTGGCGGCTTACACGGTGGTGTCGCGGGTGCTGTTGAACCTCGATGAAACCATTACGAAAGAATAGTTATGAACTGCCAATCTCATCTCTATCGCGGCCAC
>DASPXS010000290.1:0-7755 GCA_035637175.1 Haliangiales bacterium
GGCCCGGATTCTGGAGCTTTTCGGGGTCGAGCCGGTGCGCGGTTCGTCCAGCCGGCGGGGTCCGCAAGCGTTGCGCGAGATGGTGTCGTGGAGCGAACGCGGTCACGATCTGGCGATCACTCCGGACGGCCCGCGCGGCCCCTGTTATCAGGTGCAGGAAGGCGTGATCTCAACCGCGCAGTTGACTGGCCTGCCGATCGTGCCGATCTCCTGTCATTTGAATTGGAAAATCCGGCCAAATAGCTGGGACCGTTTCCAGATCCCGCTGCCCTTCGCGCGTTGCCGGATCACCGCCGGCCCGATCATGCGGGTGTCGCGCGAGACAAGCGAGGCCGAACGTGAAGCGTTACGGGCACAACTCGAACAGACGATGAAGGCGATCACGCAGGACTGATCTTTTCGAACCACGAACGGACACGAGTGAACATGAATCCATTGCCCGCGTCTCATGGCTTTTCTTCGGGGAAAACGCGGCGATACAATTCGTAGCGGCGAATGACCGAACGAACGTATCCGCGCGTTCCGGGAAAATCGATCTGCTCGAGGAACGCCGCGCTGTTGGTCGCCCCTGCCCCTTTGTTCCATTGCAACACATGGCTCCGGCCGGCGTTATAGTCCGCCAAGGCGTAGGGCAGCGGGTCGTGCGCCGAGCGGTAGCGCCTGAGCAATTTTTGCAGATACCACGAGCCGGCCAGCGTGTTGGTGCCGGGGTCGAGCAGTTGTTCCGGTGAGAACGCCTTGATCTTTTCCGCTTGCGCCCAGTCCCTGGCCGTCCCCGGACGGATTTGCATCAGGCCGAATTCCTCCGCCCGACCGCGCGCCGCCGGATTGAACCCGCTCTCGCGCCAGACAACGGCTTTCACCAGCGCCGACTCGACACCGTAACGTCGGGCTGCCGCCAGGATGACCGCATCGAACCGATGATCCCGCCATCGGTAGTAACGCCAATAGCCGAGAAATCCAGCCAGCAGAAGGAAACCCAAGACCAGCCATGGCCAGCGACGTTGCACGGTGGCGTTGTAACGGGAGTGCTTCCACACGTCGAGAATTCATGTGGACGGCGCGACCAGGGACAAGTCCAACCTCCAACCTCCAACCTCCAACCGCAACCAGCCATTGACACTCGACCTTCGACCCTGGACCCTCGATCTTCAAAATGATCGCTCGCGTCACACTCGAAATCGCGCTGCGCAAGGAGTTCGATTACTCGATCCCGTCCGAGTTGAAGGGGCAGGTCGAGGTCGGCACGCGCGTCAAAGTCCCCTTTGGACCGCGACAAGTGATGGGTTGCGTGACGGCGCTGGTCGAGCAATCGTCCCACACCACGCTACGGCCAATCCTGAAGGTCGTCGGAACCCAGGCGCTGGTCACGCCCAACATTTTGAAACTCGCGCGCTGGATTGCTGATTATTACTGTTGCCCGGTTGAAATCGCATTGAAGAGCGTTCTGCCCGAGGCCGTACGCAAGGAAGCGGAAGGTTGGCGCGAGCGATTGTTCGTCCGGGCAATGGCCTGGACGGGCGACTTGCCCCGGCTGACCAAACGCCAGCAGGAGGTCTGGAACATCATCGAGGAATGGCGCGAGATGCCCTTGCAGGAAATGCTCGAACTGGCGCAGACCACCGCTGACACGGTGCGCAAACTGGAAGACAAGGGATTGGTCGGCATCGGCCCGAAAATCTCCGAGCGCGATCCTTACGCCCGGGAGCGCATCCTGCCGACGCAACCCCTGGCGTTGAACGCAGAGCAGGCCACCGCGCTCGCCGCCATCACAAAAGCGCTGGATGAATCGCAGGTTTCCTGTTCCGTGTTGCGCGAATCCGCGACCGCGCCAGACAACGATCGCGCATCACGCTTTACACATCTCGCGTCGCGTTCATTCCTGCTGCACGGCGTCACCGGCAGCGGCAAGACCGAAGTTTATCTGCAAGCGATCGCGCATTGTCTCCTTCAAGGCAAAGGCGCCGTTGTGCTCGTGCCGGAAATCTCGCTGACCCCGCAGACCGTGGAGCGGTTCAAGGCGCGCTTTTGCTCCGGCCCGCTGCAAACGCTCGTCGCGGTGCTGCACAGCCACCTGTCCGCCGGCGAGCGACACGACGAATGGCACAAGATCCGGCAAGGACGCGCGCGCATCGTCATCGGCGCGCGTTCGGCGATTTTTGCGCCGGTGGACCCGCTCGGGCTGATCATTGTCGATGAGGAACACGAATATTCCTACAAACAGGAGGAAGCGCCGCGCTATCACGCTCGCGACGTCGCCGTTGTGCGCGGTCAGCGGGAGGGCGCGGTGGTCGTGCTCGGTTCGGCCACGCCGTCGCTGGAAAGTTTTTACAACGCGGGGAAAGGGAAATACACGCTGCTCGAACTGCCGGCTCGCGCCGACGACAAGCAAATGCCGCTGGTGCGGATCATCGACATGCGCCAGGAAGCGCGCCGGGAGAAGGGCACGCCGATCTTTTCGCAAAAGCTCAAGGAGGCCATCACGCAACGGCTGGAGCGCCGGGAACAAGTCATTTTGTTTTTGAACCGGCGCGGCTACTCGACCTCGCTGCAATGTCCCAGGTGCGGTTACGTGGCGGAATGCCCGAACTGCAGCGTGGCGCTCACTTATCATCGTTCGAAACAAAAAACCTGTTGCCACATCTGCGGCCACGAAGCGCCCGTGCCGGCGGTGTGTCCGAATGAAAAGTGCCGTAACCCGGCCATCCGTTACGCCGGACTGGGAACCGAGAAGGTCGAGGACACGCTCGCCAAACTGTTTCCCAACGCGCGGGTGCGCCGCATGGATTCCGATGCGCTCAAACGCAAAGAAGACTATCGGCGCATCCTGGGCGATTTTCGCACGGGCAGGATCGACATTCTCGTCGGCACGCAGATGATCGCCAAGGGGCTGCACTTTCCCAACGTCACGCTCGTCGGCATCATCTACGCGGACCTGAGCCTGCATCAACCCGATTTCCGCGCCGGCGAACGGACGTTTCAATTGCTCACACAGGTGGCCGGGCGCGCCGGACGCGGTGACGTGGAAGGCGAAGTGGTGGTGCAGGCCTTCACGCCGTTTCATCCGGCGATTCAACACGCGCGACGTCACGACTTTGCCGGCTTTTACGAACAGGAAATCGAGTTTCGCGAACAACTCGGCTATCCGCCGATCACGCGTGTTGCGTTGTTGACATTGAAAGGACGTAACGAAGAGAAAGTGAAGTTTTCCGCCGGGCATCTGCGCAAGGAACTGGACCAGCTCGACCGGGTGGAGAGTGACAAAGCGGCAAAACAGGCCCCCGAGCCGGACGAGCCCGCGAAATCCAACCCTCCAACCCTCCAACTCTCCAACTCTCCAACCCTCCAATCTTCCAACGCTCCCTTCCGCGATCTGATCATCGCCGGCCCCGCGCCCGCGCCGTTGTTGCGCGCCGAATCCTACTACCGCTACCAACTCATGATTCGCACCCGCCAGATGAGCAAACTCAGCCAGTCGCTGGCCAGGCTCACTGAGACGATCGCGCTGCCCGACGACATTGCGCTGACGGTGGATATTGACCCGGTGAATTTGATTTGAGGGCGGCCCGGGTTTCGCGCGTAGCGGCAGCCATCTTGGCTGCCGTGGAGGGGCATCTTGCCGCCCGGAACCAACGCGGGAAATCGGCGGTATATTCCCGCACCCCAAACCTGATCCGCCGGGCAGGATGCCCGGCTCTACGGCAGGCAAGATGCCTGCCGCTAGAAAGTTTTTTTACGGGCTGCCAGGCTCGGCTTACGCCAGAATTCCCTTCACAACTTCGCCGGCGACGTCGGTCAAGCGATAGTCGCGGCCCTGAAAACGAAAGGTCAGGCGCGTGTGGTCGAGACCCAGTTGCTGGAGGATGGTCGCCTGGAGATCGTGCACGTGGACGGGATTATCGGCGACGTTGTACCCGAAATCATCGGTTGCGCCGTAAGTGATGCCCGGCTTCACGCCGGCACCGGCCAGCCAGACGGTAAAGCAGCGGGGATGATGATCGCGGCCGTAGTCTTCCTTCGTCAGTTTGCCTTGAGAATAATTCGTGCGACCGAATTCGCCGCCCCAGACCACGAGCGTGTCGTCGAGCAAGCCGCGCCGCTTGAGATCGGTGACCAGCGCGTAGCACGCCTGGTCCACGTCTTTGGCCTGGCGGCGAATGCCCTTGGGCAGAGTGCCGTGATGGTCCCAGCCCGGGTGATAAAGCTGGATGAAACGAACGTTGCGTTCGGCGAGCCGGCGCGCGAGCAGACAATTGGCGGCAAACGTGCCAGGATTCTTTGCCTCGCCGCCGTAGAGTTCGAACACGCTTTCAGGTTCGCCAGAAATGTCCATCACCTCCGGCACGCTGGTCTGCATGCGGTAGGCCATTTCGTACTGAGCGACGCGCTCGTTGATCCTGGGATCGCCCAGGTCCTGAAACTGGACCGCGTGCAACTCCGCGAGCCGATCGAGCATCCTGCGCCGGCTCACCGCGGACACGCCGTCGGGATTTTGCAGGAACAGCACCGGGTCTTTCTCGCTGCGGAACTGAACGCCCTGATGAATGCTGGGAAGGAAACCGTTGCCCCAAAGCCGCGCGTAGAGGGGTTGATCAATACGGTCTTTCGAGATCAGCACGACGAACGCCGGAAGGTTTTCATTCGCGCCGCCCAGGCCGTAACTGAGCCACGCGCCCATGCTGGGCCGACCGGCCAGTTGCGAACCGGTCTGGAAAAACGTGATGGCAGGATCGTGATTGATGGCTTCGGTATGCACGGATTTGACGAAGCAAAGCTCGTCCGCCATCTGCGCGGTCCACGGCAGCAAGTCGCTGACCCACGCGCCGCTCCGGCCGTGTTGCACGAAGGGGAAAATCGAGCCGGCCATCGGCAGGGTTGCCTGGTAGCCCGTCATGCCGGTCAGGCGCTGGCCCATGCGCACGCTGGCGGGCAGGTCTTCGCCGTTGCGTTCGTTCAACAGCGGCTTGTAGTCAAACAGATCGAGCTGCGACGGTCCCCCGGCCATGAAAAGATAAATGACGCGCTTGGCTTTGGCCGGAAAATGCGGCGCGGCCAGAATGCCTTTGAACGGATTGTCCGCCTTCAGTGTTGGAGCGGCAAACGCGTCGCGGTCGAGCAGTCCGCAAAGCGCCGCGCCACCGAGGCCGAAAGCGAACCGGCCGAAGAATTCCCGCCGGTTCATCGCAAAGTTGATGTGGGTGCAGTTCATAAAAAAACCACTGATCTTCACTGATCTACGCTAATCACTTAGTGCCTGTCAGAATGAATCGCTTCCATTCCAGCGTGTCTTTATGGCCGAAGTTGACGAGATAGCCCACCGACACGCGGGCAATGCGCATGTAGTTGAACAACTGCGCCTCGTGTTCGGGCAGCAACTCGGATACTGCCTTGAGTTCAACCACAATCTTGCCGTAAACAAACAAGTCGGGAACATAGCGCTTCTTCAAGGGCCGGTTCTTGTAGAAGGTCGTTAACTCCTGTTTCGATTGGCAGGGTATATGACGCATCTCCAACTCGATCTCCAGGCTTTCCTGATAGATCTCCTCCGCCAGGCCGCAGCCTTGTTCATTGTAAACCTCAAAGGCCGCCCCCATCAGCTTGTAGCCTTCCTCCTGTAATTCGGTTGTCGCAGTGCCCATCGTCGGTCCTTTCCTTCAGTGCAGATTAGTGTCGATTAGTGCAGATTAGTGGTTCCGTTTCCACGTTCGTGGTTTCAACGTGTCATCACGGCTTCGTCGTGGTTGAGCAGCGCCTCCCCCAGGATCGTGCCGGCCGCCAGGTCCACCGGCGACAGCGTCGGGTCGTTCGGTTGTTCGCCCACCGCCAGCAATTTCGCCGCTTCCTGTTGATCGCTCGCGAATAAGTTGCGCTGCTCCTGAAACAATTGCTTCAGAACGACCAGTTCCCGCGAAGTTGGACGCCGCGAGGTCACAAGCCGAAAGGCCCAGGCGATTCGATCGTCGAGCGCGGCACCGCCTTCCTTCAACATCCGTTCGCCCAGAAAACGGGCGGCTTCGACGATTTGAGTGTCGTTGAGCAGCGCGAGCGCCTGCAACGGCGTGCTGGTGCTCTGACGGCGGGCAACGCACATGTTGCGCTCCGGCGCGTCAAACGCAATCATCGTCGGCGGCGGGACGGTGCGCTTCCAGAAGGTGTAGAGGCTGCGCCGGTGCAAGTCATCGCCGTGGCCTTGCTCGTACTTCGGGTTGCCCATGGCGATTTCCCATAGACCGGCCGGCTGATACGGTTTGACGCTCTGCCCGCCGATTTTTTCCGCGAGCAACCCGCTCACCGCCAGCGCCTGGTCGCGCAGCATTTCCGCCGCAAGCCGGCGCGCCGGACCCCGCGCGAGCAGCCTGTTGTCCGGATCGCGCGCGAGCAGGTCAGGGCCGGCTTTCGACGATTGACGGTAGGTCGCCGACGTCGCGATTTTCCTGAGGAGCGCCTTGTAATTCCAACCCGACGCCATGAAATCGCGCGCCAGCCAGTCCAACAATTGCGGATGCGTGGGCACGGCGCCCTGCGCGCCGAAATTGTCGCTCGTTTCGACGATTCCGCGGCCGAACATCATCTGCCAGGCGCGATTGACGGTCACGCGCGCCGGCAAGGGGTTTTCCGGAGAGAACAGCCACTGCGCGAGTCCGAGGCGGTTGTGCGGCGCGCCTGCGGGAAAAGGCGGCAGCGCCTTGGGCGTGTCGGCAGAGACCGGTTCGCCGCGCGCGTCGTACGCCCCGCGCTTCAAAATGTAAGCCGGCTTCGGCTTTGCCAACTCGTCCATGACCATGATTTCGGGGACCGGATTGATCGTGCCGCTTTGTTCGCGTCGGAGTGCCTTCAAGTCGGCGAAAAACTGCCGCGCGGGCGGATAAACGTTGGCCACGTAGTAATCGAGCAACGTGTCGCGTTGGACCTGACCCAGGGAATCCGGCTCGGCCTTCCAGGCGGCGCGCAGGTCATCGCGACCCGAGACATCCGCCACCTCGATCGGCGTCAGGCAACGGTTGAAAACTCGAAAGTCGTCCACCTTGCCACCCTTGAATCCGGCGTCGCGAAAACGGTAGCCGATGGCCAGATCGGGCTCACCGCCCTGGTAAGTGATGTCCTTGCACAAATGGTCGCGAACGACCTCGACCTCGGCCAACGTGCCATTGATGAAGAGGCCAACGCCCGCCGCGCGGCTCGATCCATCGTAGGTGAACGCGACGTGCACCCATTCATTCGTGGGAACGGTTGTTTTGCTGCAAACCTTCAGTGAATTACCCGGCCACAGATGATGAAGCCCGACTGCCAGGCGCCCTTCTTCCAGCAACAATTCGTAACCGCGACTCCCCGCGTCGGCCGGGGCTTTGCTGTGGTGGAGCAGCACCTGGCGCTGAGGATGAGTCGGCGTTTGCATCCAAAGCGCGATCGAGAAGGGGTCGGTCCGGGTGAAGTGTCCGATGCCCGGAAAGATGAAGCCGTTTTCGCCATTCAGCTCCGTCGCCATTCCGTCTTTGCCTTCGACCAGTATCGGTCGTTCGTGCGTTTTTCCGGGCTTGGAAGGATCAATACTGTTGGCGACCTCATTCGTCCGGATCTCATCGAAGGAAAAAGCGGCCACCAGTCCCGGCACCAAAGGCTCCGCGGGCTTGGTCTTGAGCCATTCCGCGAACGCGCCGCGGGCGGCCTCGCGCAACGCGCCGAATTGTTTTTCTTTTGCGCCGATTTGCTGCGACAGCTTCGCGAGCCGCGCGTCGGTGGCCGCGTCGGAAAGCA
>DASPXS010000291.1:0-12337 GCA_035637175.1 Haliangiales bacterium
TGTCGCAGGTTCGAGCAGCGACTGGAGCACCTGCGCGGCGTGGATGGACTACGACAACGACGGCAAGCTCGATTTGTTCGTCGGCAATTACGTTCAGTGGTCCAAAGAAATTGATTTTCAAGTGGACAATCGGCTCGTGGGTGTCGGCCGCGCCTACGGTCGGCCGATGAATTTTCCCGGAACATCTCCGCGCCTCTATCACAACGACGGCGGGGGCCGTTTCAGTGATGTTTCGGTCCAGGCGGGCATCCGGATCAAAAACAAGGCCACCGGTTTGCCGATGGCGAAGACGCTGGGCGTGGCGCCGGTGGATCTGGACGGTGATGGTTGGATCGATCTGGTCGTGGCCAATGACACCGTGCAAAACTTCGTTTTCCACAACGAGCGAACCGGCACGTTCAAGGAAATCGGCGCGGTCTCCGGCCTCGCTTTCGACAACTACGGCGGCGCGCGCGGCGCGATGGGGATCGATGCCGCGCGGATTCAGGAAGACAATTCGCTCGGCATTTCCATCGGCAACTTCGCCAACGAAATGACCGCCTTTTACGTTTCCCAAAACGACCCGTTGACCTTCACCGACCAGGCCGTCCCGCAAGGCATCGGCGCGGCCAGCCGCCAATCGCTCACGTTCGGCATTTTTTTCTTCGACTACGATCTCGACGGCTGGCTCGACCTGCTGACGGCCAATGGCCACCTCGACGAGGACGTTGAAAAGGCGCAGCCCAGCCAGCGCTATCGCCAGCCCGCGCAACTGTTCTGGAACGCGCGCGGAGCCAACCGGCAGGGCGGCTTCACGCCTGTCCCGCCGGGGAAATGCGGCGGCGACATTTTCAAACCCCTGGTCGGCCGCGGCTCGGCCTTCGCGGACATCGACGGCGATGGCGACAGCGACGTGGTGCTGACGCAAATCAACGGGCCGCCCCTGCTGCTGCGCAACGACCAGCACCTGCCGCATCATTGGCTGCGCTTCAAACTCATCGGGACAACCTCCAATCATGACGCCATCGGCGCCTGGGTCAAAGTTCGCGTCAATGGCCGGACGTTTTGGCGTCAGGTGATGCCGACGCGCGGCTACCTTTCGCAGTCCGAATTGCCCGTCACGTTCGGCCTCGGCAAGGCCGACCGCGTCGAGGAAGCCACTGTGATCTGGCCGGATGGCTCGAAACAAAAGGTGAACGCTCCCCGCCTGGACGCGCTCAACGTCATTTCGCAATCGCCTTGAATTCACCCATTCCGCGCGAAACACCTCAGCTCCCTGGGACATGCGTTGACCAAATTTATGTTACAACTGTAACAAGTTTCGGGTACACCTCCCCGAACGTGCGGCTCGAGTTGGAGCCGTAAAACCGGGTTCTCGGCCTTCCCAACGTTTTGGCCAGCCTGTTCAAAAGGGGACATCCCTTTTGGATTTCTTCGGCAGCTCCAGAACGGACGTTTGTCACGCTGCGACGATCTGCCGGCGGTTTTCCGGAGCTTTCGTCTGCGGTTTTCAGTGAACTCCAGCGGGCCATGAACGCCATTCATCCGGCCGATTAAAATAACGAAATTGGCCATTCCAGCCTCCGGCCCCTCAATTGCTCGTTCGACTCGTGACGAATGTTAATAAGACGTTTGGACCACAAATCGTTGTTTGCCGGAGCGATCGCCGCGCTGGTTGTCGTCGCGGGCGTCTGGCTGGGCTCGCAACGACTGAAGCATTTTGACCCGGCGCTGATCTGGTATGCGACCGGTTCCGTGCTCGCCGCCTTTGCCGTCGCGTACCGTTTCGCTGTCTGGGCACAACGTCCGCCGTCCCGCCTCTATTTCAAACGCGGCCTGGAACTGTTTTTCAAACACCACGGGACTTCTGTTCCACGCATCACGCCTCATGTCTCGCGCAGGAACGCGCTGACATTTCAACGCGTCAATGACTTCACCCCCGCGTCCGGCGGATGGACCGCGGTCCGCGCCTTCGCCACCGGTTTCGTCGCTCAAAACTTCATCCGCCGCCGCAGCGTCTATCGCTGGATCATGCACCTCTGTCTGTCGGGCGGTTGCACGCTGGCGTTTGCCATCACCTTCCCGCTCGTGTTTGGCTGGGTCCATTTCGAGCCGTCCGGGGATAACGCCGAGATTTATCGGGTCAACCTGCTCGGGTTCGACGCGGGCTCGTTCGGTGTTCGCGGCGCGCTGGCGTTTGTCGTCTTCAACCTGCTGAACCTTTGCGCCGTCGCCGTGACGGCGGGCCTCGTGATGGCCGCCATCCGTCGTTGCGTCAACGCCGGCGAGCGCGCAGTGCAGACATTTTCCGGAGACATTCTGCCGCTCCTGCTGATTTTCTTCGTCACCTCGACCGGTTTGATGCTGACCGTGAGCTACCGGTTCATGGCCGGGCGCGGGCACAGCGCCGTGGCAGTGGCGCACGCCGCGAGCGTCATTGCGCTCCTGTTTTATCTCCCGTTCGGGAAATTGTTTCACCTGTTCCAAAGGGCCTGCGGACTCTGCGTGTCACTCTATAAAGCGGCGGGAGCGACCGGGCCGCAGGCGCATTGCCACGGCTGCGGCGACGGCTTCGCGTCGCAGATGCACCTCGACGACTTGAAAGAGGTGCTCGATCAACTCGGCTTCAACTACCGCTTCGCCACGTCCCGCGGCGAGGTTCATTATCAGGACATTTGTCCCGCCTGCCGCCGGCGCCTGCTGGCGTTGAGCCAGGGCAAAACGCTGGGGCGCTGACCGGGCTGCATGAAAACCGGATACCTCATCGACATGGACGGCGTGATCTACCGGGAGAACCATCTCATTGCCGGCGGGCGGGAGTTTGTGGAGGCGATGGCGGCCACCGGCACGCCTTTTCTTTTTCTGACGAACAACTCGGCGCCCACCGCCGAGGATCTGGCGGTGAAACTCAAGCACCTGGGCATTGGCGGACTCGGCCCGCGGCACTTCTACACGTCCGCCATGAATACGGCCGATTTTCTCAGCGAGACTCATCCCGATTGCACCGCATTCGTCATCGGCGAGGGCGGACTCGCCGCCGCGCTGCACGAGAAAAAGATTGCGAATGACGCCATTCAACCCAATTACGTCGTGGTGGGCGAAGGCGCGGCGACGACCGAGAAGCTTGCCAAAGCGCACGAGTTCATCGAGCGCGGCGCCCGCCTGCTCGCCACCAACCCCGACAACTGGTGTCCGGTTTCGGCGGATAAAACGCGGCCGGGCGCGGGCGCCACCGCATCGTTTCTGGAGGCGAGCACCGGGCGGCGCGCTTACTACCTCGGGAAACCGAACGCCTACATGTTCCACCGCGCCCGCAAAAAACTCGGCGAAGGATTCCACGGTCAACTCGATCAGACCGTGATGATCGGCGACACCATGGCCACGGACATCCGCGGCGCGATTGAAATCGGGATGCAGGCGTTTCTCGTGATGACGGGTTCGACGCCTCTGGAGGAGATCGGTGACTATGTGTATCAGCCCACGCGCGTTCTCCAAAGCGTCGCCGATCTCGTGGATGAAGTCCGGCTGGGGAAGAGTTCCGACCGTCTCAGCAGCCCTGCTTTCGGCCGGTCAGCCTCGACCCGCGCCAGACAGGGAAACCGTCATCAAACCGACATCTACGCCCTCTACCGTCCCCGCTCCCGTCCGGCGATGACGAAATGAGACAAACCCAAGGCAGCGCATGGCACAGTTGGTCTTAGCCGAGGAAGAATACGTTGCCCGCTACGGTCCCACTCCCGCCTACACACCGCCGGGTGGCTGGGACAATGGCGCGCCGGACAAGCTCGTGAAAACGCATTGCTGTTTCTGCGGCGTGCAATGCGGCATTCAACTCAAGGTCAAAAACAACCAGGTCATCGGCTTCGAGCCCTGGGAGGAGTTTCCCGTCAATCAAGGCAAGCTTTGCCCGAAAGGCGTGAAACGCTACCTGCAGAACGCGCATCCCGACCGCCTCCTCTCACCGCTCATTCGCGCGCAAACCGGCTTCCGCCACGCCACCTGGGATGAGGCGCTCCACCGGACCGTCGAGGCCGTCCGCGCCATTCAAAACCGCCACGGCAAAGACGCCTTCGCCTTCCTGGGCGGCGCTTCGATGACGAACGAGAAGGCCTATCTCAACGGCAAATTCGCCCGCGTCGCCCTGCAAACCGCCAACATCGACTACAACGGCCGCCTTTGCATGGTCAGCGCCGGCGCCGCGAACCGCCTGGCGTTCGGCGTGGACCGCGCCGCCAATCCCTGGAGCGACATCCCGCTCGCCCAGGCACTGCTCATCGCCGGCGCCAACATCGCCGAATGTTTCCCCATCCTGACCGATTACGTCTGGCGCGCGCGCGACAACGGCGCCAAGATCATCGTCATCGATCCGCGCATCACCCCCATCGCGCGGACCGCCGACCTTTTTCTGCCGGTGCGTCCCGGCCGCGACAGCGCGCTGGCAAACGGCATCCTGCACGTGATGCTGGGGGACGGTTGTATCGATGAAGAGTTCATCGCGAACCACACGCACGACTTCGACAAGGTTCGCGATCTGATCAAAAAATACACGCCGTCCCTCACGGAAAGGATCACCGGCGTCCCCGCGCGCAGCATCGTGAAGGCGGCGGAGATCTGGGGACCGGCCCGGACCTCGATGCTGCTTCACGCGCGCGGCGTCGAACATCACACCAAAGGCGTGGAGAACGTCCTGAGCTACATCAACCTCGTGCTGGCCACCGGCCGCATCGGCAAACCGGGCTGCGGCTACGGCACCATTACCGGCCAGGGCAACGGCCAGGGCGGACGCGAACACGGCCAGCGTTGCAATCAGCTCCCCGGCGGCCGCGACATCAACCAGCCGGAACATCGCCGGTTCATCGCGCAATTCTGGGGCGTCGCGGAGAATGAATTGCCGAAGCAGGGCCTCTCCGCATGCGAGATTTTTGACGCGATTGAAAGAGGCGAAATCAAGGGGCTCATCAGCATCAGTTTCAATCCGTTGGTTTCACTCCCGGACGCCAACCGCACGCGGGCCGCGTTGGAGAAGCTCGAGTTTTACTGCGCGATTGATTTTTTCCTGAGCGAGACGGCGCATTACGCGGACGTCGTGCTCGCCGGTTCCTTGCAGGAGGAGGACGAAGGCACGGTCACCACCGGGGAAGGCCGCTGCGTTCGACTGCGGCAGTCGGTCACGCCGCCCGGCGACGCTCGCGCGGACTGGAAAATCATTTGCGACCTCGCCGCCCGGCTCGGGCACGGGACGTCATTCAGCTACACACAGCCGGAGGAGATTTTCAACGAATTGGCCGCCGCAACCAAAGGCGGACCGATTGATTACAGCGGGATGAATTACGAAAAGATCGAGCGCGACTTCGGTGTCTTCTGGCCCTGCCCCGCCCCCGAACATCCCGGCACGCCGCGCCTCTTCGAAGGTGGACGGTTTCATCATCACGACGGCAAGGCCAGGTTCCACGCGTTCGACTACCGTCCCCCTGCCGAAGACGTGGACGATGAATATCCCGTTCTCTTTACGAGCGGTCGTGTCGTGTCGCAATACCTGAGCGGCACGCAGACGCGGCGCCTGGGCAGCCTGGTGGACCAATATCCGGAGCCGTTGTGCGAAATGCACCCACGGCTTGCGGAAAAGCTCGGCATCAGGAACCGCGACCTGGTGAAAGTCGCCACGCGCCGCGGCGAAATCACCCTGCCGGCGCTGATCGTCAAAAGCATCCGCCCCGACACGGTATTTATTCCGTATCATTGGCCGGGCAAAAAATCCGCGAACCAACTCACCCACCGCGCGCTCGATCCAATTTCGAAAATCCCCGAATTCAAAGTCTGCGCCTGCAGGATCGAGAAGGTCGCAGACGCGCCGACCAAACCTGGCACCACAAGCCAATGGCAAGAAATCTCCTTGAAGACATGATGATTCCCCAATGAACGAGGACTACGAATTTTTCCTCGATCCGTCGCGTTGCATCGGTTGCCAGGCGTGTGTGCAGGCGTGCGGCGAATGCGAGACGCACCGCGGCGTGCCGCTGATTCATCTCGATTACGTGGACCGCGCCACGGGCGTGCAAACCGCGCCGGTTGTTTGTCTGCACTGCGAAAACCCGACTTGCGCGCGCGTCTGCCCCGCGGACGCCATCAAGCAGGACGATCGCGGCGTCGTCCTCAGCGCCGCCAAACCCCGCTGCATCGCCTGTTCGAACTGCGTCCTCGCCTGCCCGTTCGGCGTGCCCAGGATGCCGACGCGTTATGAGTTGATGATGAAGTGCGACCTGTGTTACGACCGCACCCGTGTCGGCAAGAAGCCCATGTGCGCGAGCGTCTGCCCGAGCGGCGCGCTCTTCTACGGCCCGCGCGGGTATGTCGAAAAGTATCGCCGGGAAAAACCGCTGAACGAATTTCGCTTCGGCCATCAAACGGTGCGCACCAAGGTCAACATCATGACCGCCCCGGAGAATGATCACTTGTCCCTCGACATCGCCGATTTTCTGCCTGCGGAAACCGCGGATGATAAAACGCGGCTGACCGCGCGGGCCGGGGCTCCGGACGCAGCGGATGCGGCCATCTGCGATGAGTTGGGAATGACGAATGTCTGAATCCGAATGACGAAGCAAATCCCGATCCAGAAAACCAGAGGAACAGCGACTGCGGCAGTATCGATTTCGTCATTCGTCATTCTTTCGTCATTCGTCATTCTTTCGTCATTCGTCATTCGGACTTCGTCATTTTCCTCCTCGAAGGTGCGCCTCCCAATAATCAGATGAGCGACCAGCCTCACTGGAAAGCCGATTACCCGATCCGCCAGTCGGAAGAACTTCGCGTCACGCGGCGGCAGTTCGCCAAATTCGCCTGTTGCTCCGCCGCGGTCTTCGGAGCAACCTGGCTCGCCAAAGGCAAACTGTTCGCGCCGCGCGTCGCCGCCCTTCCCGCATTCGTCGCGCGCATCGAGGAAATACCGGTCGGCGGCACGAAATTGTTTCGTTACCCGACCGAAGACGACCCGTGCATTTTGATTCGCCTCGCGCCCGGCCGGTTTGCGGCGTACTCCCAGAGCTGCACTCACCTGAGGTGTCCGGTGCACTTCAATCCCGAGAAAAACCTGCTGGTCTGTCCCTGTCACGAAGGCTTCTTCAGCGTCGAAGACGGCCGGGTTCTCGCCGGCCCGCCGCCACGCCCGCTGGCGCGCTTTCCCGTGCAACTCCGTGACGGCCAGATTTGGGTAATGCCAGCGAACGACTACCCATGAACCGTACAAAGCACTCGGACAGATTCGTGTCGCATATGCGACATGAAATTGTCCAATCGGTTTGTGGTCCCAATGCGCGACGAAAAAGTCGTGAGGGCTTCCCATGAACCACCCTTTCGTCCTCGTCCTCGTCCTCGATCGGATAGGTTGACTTCGAGGACGAGGAGGACGACGAGCACGAGGACGAACAGGTTCATGATCCCAATGCACTCGGGAAAAGCGAACGGGGGCTCTCCATGAACCAGCGCACCCCCTCACCCCGTCCCTCTCCCCCACTGGGGGGAGAGGGTGTCGGAACGACGGGTGAGGGGGATCTCCACAGGTTCATGGTCCCAATGCATTCGGAAAAAGCGCAAGGGGGCTCTCCATCAATCGCGAAGTAGGGCGGGCTGTCCACAGGCCGTCCAGCGGAGCGAAACCAATGGGACGCGAACATTGAACATTGAACTTTGAACTTTGAACTTTGAACGAACAGTCCGCCGAGTCAATTTGGACAAACTGGCCAAAACGCGACATCCCGCCGACCTCGGGAACGGAGGCGGCGATGCGCGGCGAACCATGATCCTGATTTGAAGAGGAATCCTCATTCCCGAGCCGGAAACGCCGCGCCTGCACCCCATCATTCGTCGCTAAATTGCATCATGAATGTCGTTCATGGGAAGTTTCAATTTTCTGCGCCGGCTTTGTTTGCGCCTGATCAGGTCATGGCATGACCTCTGCAATAGCAATGAACTGTATGAACAGCCCTGGCCATCGCCGCGACCGTGAATCCGTCTGCGAGACTCCGCGAGTGGGCCATGAATTTGTCCGCCGGCGGATTGGCGATGGAAAAGCCCGCGGCCTGAATGATCCCTTCCATTGACTCGTGCCTCAGCCGAAGCCCACCACCGAACCGAGTCCGGGACTTCCCGTTCCCTGCATCCCCAGCACGGCGCCATTCACGACCGAACAACGGGCCTGGCTCAACGGTTATCTCGCCGGATTGTTCGCGGATGCCAACGTCCCGGAAACCTCCAACGCTCGCTCGCGGGATGACAGGAAAACAGAGCCGCTGCTGGTGATGTTCGGCAGCCAGACCGGCGCCGCCGAGGGCCTGGCCAAACGGTTCGCCGCGGAGGCCGGCCAACACGGATTTGCCCCCCGCGTGTTCCCCTTGAACGATTACCAAAAGGCCAATTTCGCCAATGCCTCCCGCCTCCTCATCGTCTCCAGCACCTGGGGCGACGGAGATCCGCCCGACAACGCGGCCGCGTTCTGGCAGTTTCTGAACTCGGCCGACGCGCCGAAACTCGATCATCTCCAGTACGCCGTGCTCGGGTTGGGCGACCGGAATTACTCGGACTTCTGCGGCGCGGGCAGGAAGTTCGACGAACGCCTCGAACAACTCGGTGGCCGGCGCCTTGTTCCGCGCGGGGAATGCGACGTCGATTACGAGCCAACAGCGAAGAAATGGATGGAAGAGCTGTGGCCGAAATTGAAAAAAACAGGGCCGGCGTCGCGCCTGCCCGAAATCCAGGGCGACGACTCCTCGATTGAAATGAGGACCGAACTGGACGCCGGTCCTTCGAGGCACGAAACGGATGGCGCGCCTGCCCTCCGTTACAATCGTATCAACCCCTTTCCCGGCAGACTGGTCGTCAACCGCAAACTTAACGGCCCCGACTCCGCCAAGGACACGCGTCATTTGGAGATTTCACTGGAAGGTTCGGGTTTGATTTACGAGGCAGGCGATGCGCTCGGCGTGATGCCGACCAATTGCCCGGTTTTGGTGGAGGAACTCCTGGCGACCCTCGGCTGCAAGGGTGAGGAAGCGGTTGCGGACCCGGCCGGCAATGCCCTCAACCTGCACGAGGCGCTGCTGCGATGTTACGCGATTACTCAACCGCCACCGCCGTTGATCCAGGCCGTGGCCGAACGGTCCGGCAATTCCCAACTGCTCGCTTTGTTGGCGGCAGACAAGAAAGGTGAATTGGACCGATGGCTGCAGGGCCGCGACATCGTGGACCTGCTCCGCGGCTGCGGTTCGGCCGCATTTTCACCAGGGGAATTCGTGGCCTTGTTGCGCAAGTTGCAGCCTCGCCTCTATTCGATCGCCTCCAGCCCAAAGGCGCATCCGGCAGAGGCGCACTTGACCGTGGCGGTGGTGCGGTTTGAAGCCCACGGCCGGCCCAGAAAAGGCGTTTGTTCCTGTTTTCTCGCCGACCGCATCGTGTTGAATGACACGCCGGTGCCGATCTTCGTACAGACTTCACACGGCTTTCGACTGCCCGCCGGGGGCGACACGCCGATCATCATGATCGGTCCCGGAACCGGCATCGCGCCGTTTCGCGCTTTCCTCGAGGAACGGCGCGCCCTCGGGGCCAAAGGCCCGAACTGGCTTTTCTTCGGCGATCAGCGCCGCGCCGCCGATTTTCTCTATCGCGAAGAACTGGGAGCCCTGTTGGCCGGCGGCGCGTTGACGCGCCTGGAGACCGCTTTCTCACGCGATCAGGCAGAAAAAATTTACGTCCAGCACCGGATGCGGGAACACGCCCGGGAGTTCTGGGAATGGCTGGAACGCGGCGCGCACGTTTACGTCTGCGGCGACGCCAAAAAAATGGCGAAGGACGTGGACGCCGCGCTGCACGAGGTGGTCCAGAGCGCCGGTGGCAGGACGAAGGACCAGGCGGACGAATACGTGCAGAGGTTGAAAACAGACAAACGTTATCAGCGCGATGTTTATTAAATTTCCTTCAAACGCGGCAGGTTGCAGTTTGCAGTTTGTCGAAGCTCCCTTGCCTTCGGCACACTTCCGACGTGCCACGGGCAACCTTCAACCCGCATGAAATCGCTTCCTTTCACCGAAATCGCCGGACAAAAGCTGAGCGCCGAACAGAAGGCGTATCTCGAGGGGATGTTCGCCGGCTTGCGGGAACGCGGCTTCACCTTCGCCGATGTCGCGCCCAATCCGGTGGCCGCTCCGGCGCAGCCCGATGTTGCGTCCTTGATCCCGGAAGAGCGGATCAAACGGGAGCTGCATCCACTCGATGCTTACCCCGTTTTATTGGAACACGCCGTGGCGAACAAACCGCCCGAGAAGGAAAACATCTTTCGTTTCAAGTGGCACGGGCTGTTCTACCTGACGCCGCAGAAGGAAGCCTTCATGTGCCGGCTGCGCATTCCCGGCGGCCTGGTGAAATCATTTCAACTGCGCGAACTGGCCGGCGTCGCCCAGGAACTCACGACCGGCTACGTGCAGATCACGACCCGCGCCAACCTGCAACTGCGTCTCATCCAACCCGCCGACGCCCCCGAGGTGCTCCGGCGCATTCAAAGCGTGGGCCTGCACACCCGCGGCGCCGGCGCGGACAACATCCGCAACCTCACCTGCAGTCCGACCGCCGGTATCGATCCGCACGAGCTGATCGACACGTTGCCGCTGGCGCAACAACTCGCGCAGATCATCGTCAACGACCGTTCGTTCTACGATCTGCCGCGCAAATTCAACATTGCTTTCGATGGCGGCGGCCTCATCAGCGCGGTCGAAGACACCAACGACATCGGCCTGAACGCGGTGAACATCGCAGCGCAGCCATCCCTGGCTGCCAATTCCGGGGGCATCTCCGCCGCCAACGCCTCGTCGCCCGAGTCCTCGCATCTGCAGGCCGGGATGACCGCAGAATCGGCAGGCAAGGATGCCGGCCCTGGCGGCGCCGACATTCAGCCGGGTGTTTACTTCCGGGTCGCGCTCGGCGGTGCGACCGGTCACAAGGCCTTCGCCCGTGATCTCGGCGTGCTGGTCAAGCCGGAGGAGGTTCTGAAAGTCGTGGTCGCGCTGGTGCGAGTGTACATCGCCAACGGCAACCGCGGCGATCGCAAGAAGGCGCGCCTCAAACACCTGCTCGAAAGCTGGTCGTTGGAAAAGTATCTGGAAGAGACGGAAAAATTGCTCGGCTGCAAATTGCTGCGGGCGCGGGAAACGGGACTGACGCAAGGTCGGAGTGATGGAGCGATGGAGCAATGGAGTCATGACGTCGAGAGAGTTTCTGATCAACACTCCAACACTCCAACGCTCCAACACTCCCCTGCCCCACCACTCCACCATTCCATTGCGCACTCCCACGTCGGCGTTCACCCGCAAAAACAGAGCGGCCTGAACTGGATCGGCGTGGCTGTTCCCGTCGGTCAACTGGCGCCCAAACAAATGCTTCGCCTGGCCGATCTCGCGGAGCATTACGGCTCCGGCGAAGTCCGCCTCACCGTCTGGCAAAATCTGATCATCCCCAATATTCCTGACGCGTTTGTCGAAACCGTGAAAAAGGCGCTCGTCAAAATGGGTTTCGACTGGCGGCCATCGCACCTGCGCAATGGGGTGGTTGCCTGCACCGGCAACAGTTACTGCAAGTATGCCTTGTCGAACACCAAAGGCCATGCCCTCGAGTTGATGGACTACCTCGAAAAGCGGATCAAACTCGATCAGCCGATCAACATCCATCTCACCGGTTGCCCCAATTCCTGTGCGCAACATTACATTGGCGACATCGGCCTGCTCGGCACCCGGGTGAAGGTTTCCGGCGAATCACTCGAAGGCTACCACGTCTTCGTTGGGGGCGGCTTCGGCGACCGGCAGGCCGTCGGCCGCCAGGTCTTTCAGGGAATTTCGTTCGACCAACTCAAGCCGACCCTGGAGAAAATGTTGAAGGGTTATTTGCGGCGCCGCCGGCCGGGAGAATCCTTTCAACAATTTGCCAGCCGGCACGACCTCAACACCCTCCAGGCCATCTTCAGCAACGACGAATAATCGGTGCAAAAATTGTCACAGGTGTGACGGTTTTTGTACTTTCACAGATGCCGGTATTGAAGAAACGGTCGCCCTCTCAATGAACCGCCCCTCACCCCATCCCTCTCCCCCTCCGAGGGGGAGAGGGATGGGGTGAGGGGGCCGTTCGCAGGTTCATGGTCCCAATGCATGCGAAAAACGAAAGAAGGCTTCCCATGAACCTTAGTACACCTTTTCATAAATACACTAACGTATTTTAGTTGGCAATTATTCGGCGTTTGTGGCAGGGTTGGCTATGCCACGAAACAGTCCTTTCGCTATTGAGCTTCGCCCAAACGAACGCCGCGAACTGGAAGCAAGAGCAG
>DASPXS010000292.1:0-6209 GCA_035637175.1 Haliangiales bacterium
CGCTCTCCTTCGGGAAGAAATGTTCCGGCAACAAACCAAGATTGTTGCAGATGGCAAACATCCGGCGCGGCTTTCCGCCCGGCGTGGCGCCGGCGGCGATCCGCCTGGCCGCCGCGGCAAACGCCGGCGTCATGGCGTCCAGCAGCGGTAGTGAAAGCAGAATGCCGGCGCTGCGCAGAAACTTGCGCCGCGAGAGCGCGGGGCGGGTGGTAACGAAAGGTGCGACGCTGGTTTTGGCGAAGTGCGTATTCATGGCGAGCGATCAGTAACCAGTTAACCGCAATCCGGACTGTAAGTCCAGATCATAGTTGACCGGAGGCGGGATGGCGGGATGGCGGGATGGCGCGGGATGGGCTGGGTACATCGTGACCCATGACCTGATTTTCGCCTCGCGGTAACTGGTGATCGCGGCGGCAGACTGGCCCTCGCAGATGAACACAATCATGCCCTTACCGTTCTTACGCTTCTTGTCGAAGTGATTTTTGCAGTTCTTCAACTGCGGGGTGTACAGCGTGACGACCTTGGCGCGTTCGCGGCCAGCCTGCCGTTTGTTGCGCTGGAAAAAATGCAGCAACTCCTCGCGCACGCTGTTCATGAGTTCGGTAGAGAATCCGAAAAATACTGTCATGGCGGGGAAGTGTTGGTAAACAGGGTGCATGGCACGGCCAAAAATGGTTCACGAGCCGAAACGCGCCAATGTTCGCGTTCAGCGCATGAAAAAAAAGCCGCCAACGACCGAGGCGGACTGCAAGGTGGAAATCGAACGAATGCTAAAGAATTCGCAAACGAAGGTTATCATGCCCGCCGTTGTCCTCGGTGTCCTACAACAACACGTGGCAAGTCAGCAGACTATCTTCTCCGACGCGGATGTTCGGACCTCATACCAATCGGCGGTTCGATTCCTTCGGAGACATCTTGGTCATGACGTCCATATCGGCGCAAAGTACGAGGACGCCTACGGCATGAGGATGTCTCGCTATGGAGTCTTGTCGTCCGTTGGACATCTTCGCTATGAGCTTGCGAAAGGATTCGCCGACCACGCAGACAGGTTGTGTTCATGGATTCCAGATCGGGTTAAGCAGCATATCGAGTCGCGTATCGGCATTATTCCGCTGCTCGCAGACCCAACAGTTCGTCTCGAGATCTCCAACGACAATGCAAGGTTCATCGACCTCATAAAAGAATTGATCGCGGCCAATCCAACCAGCTTTGAAATAGTCAGCTTCGCAATAATTAAGGTCCACCTCGAACGTTTCGCGTGTAAAATTTATCGGGATACCCGGACGGCGGCTCATGACCACGGGGTGGACTTGGCGACCAATTTCGGTGTCGTCTACCAGGTGAAGAAACTCCGAGTCGGAAGCCGGTCAGAAGCTGACAAGCTGTACGCCGAACTAAAGTTGAATTTTGACAGCGAACGCTTGCAGGATGGAAATGTGATACTCGTCATAGACGACATCGCCGAAGAAGTCCGTCGCTATCTGATCAACATGAAGGTGCAATCAATCAAGACGGGCCATTTGTTGAAGATTGCGAACGGATTCGAGGAATCTGAAGACCGCCAAAAAGTGCTTCGCGTCATCTATGAAGAATTTCGCCGCGATTATGCAGGCAGCGTAAAATAACGTCTAGCGGGCCATCGCCTCAGCCGCTTCACAAGCTTCGTCCTCGCGGGTGAATCGGCGTTGACGTTTGATTGAATAACTAATCGGGTAATTTCCTTCGACCACGAGCAATGTCGCTCCTCCGAAACCGTCTGCTTCGACAATAATGTCTTCATCGGACCACATGCTGCGTGTTGCTTGGAAAACCACCTCACCGGCCCGTGAACAGCCAAGTTGTTTGCGGAGCTTTTCCGATTCGAGTTCAATACTGCGGAGTCTTTTGAGGCGGGAGCTAATGCTCATTGGAGTTGAGGGCGATTAGGGAAAACGCTAAACGTCGAGACGTCGTCCGATGTCCAGGAGTTGCCCAGCCATCTTCGCCGGAACTCGGATGACGGTCGTTTGGCCGGAGTTCCATTTGCGAGGATAAGTGGTAGATGAACGAGCCATACGCAATTGATGTCGAATTGTCTCCGAAAGTCAACCCTGTAACAGGGATTTTATTCCCTGTAACAGAAGCCTGATCTTCGGCTTTCAGTAAGGTCGAGGACCTTCCTGGCAATAGTGTCCCTCAGCGACCACGAGGCACTCGGGATGTCGCAGGGTCTCGAATGCGATGACCGTCATTCGATTGTCGCGGTCTTTGACTTGACCAATCCTGAGACCGTTTCGCTCCTGAAGCATCTGGTGTAGGAATGACACGTCTGGCCGGACTACTCCCACCCAACAAAGGAAAGGATCGGAGTTGATGTCAACGTCGCGATGGAATTTGAAGCGGCGATCGTGAACCACGCTCACTTGCGCCTGTGGATTGAGGCTCTGTTGGAAAACCTTGAGTCTTTCCGAGATTGCTTCCCAGCCTGCGCCAGAGTTTTCTTCAATCAGTCGCACGGCTTTTCGAAGCGCACTGATCGCCACATTGATGGCGATACTTGACTCGATCTTCAAGAAGTCGGCAACAGGGTTGTCGCGACGGGGAGTTGAATCGATATGTCGCGTTAATTCGGCGTCGAAACCTGGACGCTCTTTGTCGTCGTAAAAAATGATTCCATAATCACGAACGTCAAAAGCCGGCTTCTGGCCTTTTTGAATGGCCAAGACAGTTCCAAGGCGAGACGTATGCCGGATTCCAAGTTCATACCAGACGTTCGGGTTGTTGTCAGTAAGAACAGCAAAGACCAAATCGCAGTAAGCGAGATCATGCACGATGTCCTTTGAAATCTTGCCCGTCTTGGCTTCCGAACGATGCACAACAAAGCCCTGTGAGCTTATCGCCGGGTACAAGAACTTCTCAAAGAATTCAGTCCAGTAATCTTCCGTGTGATCTTCCGTCGTCTTCGAAAACGGCATGATTACGAAGCAGCTCCTTTGCCTGGCGTCGAGAACGGGTTTCTCGACATTCGGTCCACCTCTTTCCATCACGAAGAATTCGTTCATGGTCGTCGGTTTCGAACCTCACTCCTCTACCGGCACGACGAGGCATTCCATGATGTAATCCTTCCGCTCGGGCGTGTTCTCGCAGGACACGCAATTTAAGTTTATTTGAACAAAAACAATTCGCTCTGGACAATCTCATGGACCAGCGAGCGCACGCCGTAATGGCTGGGGCCGGCGCGTTGCAGGATTTGCTCGATTTGTTCGCGGTCGGCGAAGCGGATGGGGGCGCCGGTCGCATAGACCGCCAGTTGGCGGGCAAGGTTGCGGGCGAGCCGCTTTTCGTCGGCGAGCAGCAGTTGTTTCAGCTCGCGAACGTCGCCGAACTTCCGTCCATCCGGCAGTTCGCCGCTGGCATCGACGGGCAGGGCGTAGTGAAAGGCAAATTTCTGCCCGCTCTTGGCGATGCCTTTCTCCGGTTCGTCGTTGCCTTCCGCGCGATAGCGGTCGCGCCAACCGCCCATCACATCGAAGTTCTCCAGCGCGAATCCGGCTGGATCAATCTTGGCGTGGCACGCGTTGCAGGTTTCCAGGGTGCGATGCTTATCGAGTTGCTGGCGGATGGTCACCGCGCCGCGGGTGTCTGGCTCAACGGCGGGCACGCTGGGGGGCGGGGGCGGCGGTTTCTGGCCGAGGATGCGTTCCATGATCCACGCGCCGCGAAGCACGGGCGAAGTCGTGGTGCCGTTGGCGGTGACCTTGAGCACGGCGGCCTGCGTCATCAGTCCGCCGCGCGGGCTGTCCTCGGGCAATGGCGTGCGGCACAAGGCCACACCCTGCACCGGCGGCAGGCCGTAGTGCGCAGCGAGACGCTCGTTGAGCATCGCGAAGTCCGAGGCGACGATGTTATGCGCCGGCAGATCCTCCCGCAGCAGTTCGGCGAAGAAAAGCTGTGTCTCCTCCAGCGCGGACTCGGTGAGCAAGTCGTCGAGGTAGTAGTCGGAATATAAGGTGGCGTCCGGAGCCGTGGCGACAATTTTTCGGAGATCGAGCCAGTAATCCAGAAAGGCATCGATGAACCGTCGCGCTTTCGGGTCGGCCAACAGCCGGTCCGTCTGCGCGCGCAACACGTCGGGTCGGTGCAGTTCATTCCTTTCCGCGCAGCGGCGGAGCTCATCGTCTGGCGGGGAGTTCCAGAGGAAGAACGCCAGGCGCGAGGCCAGCGCGGAGTCATCCAGCCGCCCCGGCTTCTCCTCCAGGCAAACAAACTCCGGCGAACAGAGCACAGCCGTGTAGGCGGCGATCATTGCGTCAGTGAAGTTGTTTCCCTTTTTCAACGCGCTGCGAACGACGGGCAGGAAGCGTTTCAACTCCGCGTCGTCTGTCGGGTGTCGATAGGCCTGCCGGATGAACTCCCGAAGCAGCCGTTCGGCGTCGGCCATCGGATTCTTTGAAATCACTTCCACGCCGGGCGGTGGCTTAAATCGCCGCTCGCCGAACCGGTTGGTTTCGCCCGGCTTCGCCTCGGTCGCCGTCAGCTTGCGATTCACCATCGGCAGGTCGCCGAAGAGGAGCTTGTGCCCGGCAGTGGGCCACTGGTCGTAAATCGGGCCCTCGACTTCGAGCCAGCGGAAGACCACGCCAGGCTGGCCGTCTTTTTCCGCCAGCGGATTTTGCCAGCGGCCCGCGCCGGGCCGGGAGCGGAACAGCCGTCCGGCGTCGGGCCGAATCATTTCGCCGGCGAGCAGCCACGCGTTGATTTCGTGGATTTGCGGCTCCGGGGTGATGTCGAATTTGCCGAGCCAGCGCAGCAACTGCGGCGGCGTCTCCGAATAAATCACCACCGGCTCGTCGCGACGGCCGCACGATATGTCGTCGAGATTCGGGATAAACCATTTGTTGCTTTCGCCCGGTCCGACCCATACGGAATAGGCGTTGAAACGGAGCTTGTAGCGGCCAGCGACTGGCGCCTTGAACTGGTTGAACTTCGGCTCGATCGGCTCGTAGGCGCTGGCCACCACGCCCACGCCTTCCAATTCGCGCAACTCGGCGTTGGTGCTGGTGATCGGCGCTTTTCCGGCGCGCACGTCGGGCTGTCCTTCAAAGCCGAGCACCGGGAACGTGGCGCGTTCGGGCGCGGTGTTGAAAACGGAGAACTTCATCGGACCCGTGTAGCTGCGCTGATCGCGCGCGTAGTAGCGCTTCACCTTCGGCTGGGGCGGCTCGACCTGCGTCGCCATCGCCTGGCGCAGCGCGTAATCCGCCGCGCCGAGATAGCGCGCCATCTGGACATGCGACACGTCGAGCGCATCGCCGATCTTGTTGAAGCGATCCGCCTCACCATCCTCCGGCAGCGAGTTGCGCACCTGCAGCCACGGCGCGTGGAGCAGGTCGCGCAGCGCGTTCTCGTACTCGTAACGGTTGAGCCGTCGCTGCGTCGCCCGGCCTTCCTTCGCAAAGCGCGCCCGTTCCGCCTCGGTCAGCGCGGTTGCCAGTGATTTGGCAAACGCCTCCGCTTCCGCCGGCTCAGGCCGCGCCTTCTTCTTCTTCGGCGGCATCTCGCCGTTGCTGACGCGGTCGTGCACCAGCACCCAGCGAGAAAAGTTCGTGGAGTTGGCGGGGTCGAACTTCAGCGCGGTCAAATCCAGCCCGCCTTTCTTCGTGTCCGCGTCGTGACACTCGAGGCAATGCTTTTCGACGAACTGCCGGCTCGCGCGCGGCAGGTCGCCGCACAATACCGGTCCGGTGACGGCGCAAAGCAGGCTAAACCCGAGGAATGCCTTCATGCCATGGAAGCGTCGCACATTCACAAGACTGTTGCCATTCAATTCCCGGCCCGGCGCAAAGTCAACGCAAGGGTGTGATCCAAGGTGCGGTCCGCGGACGGCGGGTCCGCGACCCACAGCGGGTTCCCGAAGGCGGACGCACGGGGAATAAGCAGGCGTTTTGGAGGATCCATGGTGCTGCGGCTCACTGAGCCGCACTCCTGACACGGGAGGTTTCTCTTGTTCCGGGATCTTCAACGGCATCCACGGCGCCCCTGCCATTCCCTGCAGAGTCCGCCCCGCTGCGGCCAGGCGGAAAACGTCTGCCGCTACAGTCCGATCAGACCAGCATCGTCCAATGCGCGGCGAAGCAAATCCGTGACGCCCAGTACGCCCGCCCAGTGGACGAGGTAATCCCGGTCGATTGTGCCCGATTGCACTTTGAGGACACCGAGCAGGTCGCGCC
>DASPXS010000293.1:0-18052 GCA_035637175.1 Haliangiales bacterium
GATGACAAGGCCGAGGCCGCTACCGGGTCGCTGGCCGACGTTGGCACCGCGATGGAAGGTCAAAAACAACTGGGCACGGTCGGCCTCAGGGATGCCGATACCATGGTCGCGCACCGTGAACACGGCTTCGCGGCCGGGCAATCCGACGCCCCGGGCGAACGTGGTGGCGCGCGTGGCCTGCTCGAATTCGCCGAGATGTTCGCCGCCTGCGTGCCAGACATCGACGCAACACAGCAGGTCGCCCTCGATGTGCCAGATTGCGCCCATGTCCCAGCGCAGGCTTTCGCACACGGCGCGGAGGATTTTCGGCGTGGCTTCAGCGAGCGAGGAAGCCTCGGCGAGGACACGCGTAACAGCAAGCTGCGCTGCGCGGCGCAGTTCGGCTTGTTTTCGCGCGGTGATATCGGTGATGGCGCCGTCGGAGTAAAGTATCCTGCCGCTGGCGTCGTCTCGGACAGCGATGGCACTGACGAGGCCCCAGAACGTGTTGCCGTCCTGGCGTACAAACTCGGCTTCCTGCTGGGTAAACCGGCCGTCGCGTTCCAGCAGCGCCAGAAGCGTTGTGCGTTGCTGCTCCTGCGCGTAGAAACGGTCCACTGGAACCCGTTGTATTTCATCCGCTGAACGGTAGCCGAACATCCGCAAACAGGCCTGGTTGACGAACGCCAGTTCGCCCGAAGCCATTCGCCGGTAGATGCCGTCGGCGACGTTGTGGGTGACGGACGCGAGCAACTGCTGGCTCTCGCGCAGCGCGACCGCGGCGCGTTTGCGTTCGGTGATGTCGCGGATGTGGCCGGTGAAAATGGGCGCGCCGTTGACGCGGATGCGCGTGATGGCCAACTCGACGGGGAACTCTTCGCCGCTCTTGCGAATCGCAGTGATTTCGACGCGCTGGCCGACGATGGTGTCCTGACCGGTGGCGACCTCATTTCACTGGGCCATTGCGCCGCGACCACGGGCTGCCCGTCGGAAAATAATGAAGGCGCCGGAATCGCGCGCGACACACAATCACTCGTGCTCGATAACAACGTTTCCGATCGCCACACCCAAACAGCCCGGGAGGGCATCTCTGTCGGCGGCTCGGGCAACCTGCCGTGGACGACATGCGGATTTGTCCCGGGCTTCGTTTTCCCGACGCCGGCGCCACTACCATGACGTGTTACCGGCTCACGCATCCGTAAAAACTCCAACACCTCGCTCAGAACTATGACCTCAGACCAAATCCAACTTATTCGCGAAACCTTTGCTCTCGTCGCGCCCGGTGCCGACGCGGCCGCGCTGGTCTTCTACAAAAGACTCTTCGAACTCGACGCGACGCTGCGCCCGCTCTTCCGCGGCGACATCGAAAAACAAGCCGGCAAGCTCATGCAAATGCTTGCCGCCGCCATTCGCCTGCTCGACAGGCCGGAGTCGCTCGTGCCCGTGCTCGAGGACCTGGGCCGTCGCCACGTCGGCTACGGGGCGCGCGACGAACACTACGACGCCGTGGGCGAGGCATTGCTCTGGATGCTCGGCGAATCGCTCGGCAGGCACTGGACCCCTGCCGTGCGCGACGCTTGGACGAATCTCTACGCCGTCGTCGCCGCCACGATGAAACGCGCGGCGGCTGAGGCATCACACCTCACGTCTGCGCGGCCGCGACGTCGCGAAACAACGGCAGTCGAACCGTGAATGTCGATGGGGAATCGCCAACAAGCACAAAAAGCACAAAAGCTGAACGTTTTGCGCCTTGTGTGCCTTTTTGTGGCCGTCTTTCAGGCCGCCCATTTGTGGCGCATGCTCCTCCGGTTTTGTCAGTAAGATGGCCGGTCGGAGGTGGAAAGTTCTCCACGTCATTCTTCTGGGAGGTCCGCGACTGGACAGCGGAAGAGGTCGCGCCGCTATTTCAGCGGAGATTGTAACTCGCCTTCTCGACTTTCATCTGATTGACATCGAAGAGAAAGCGCGGCGCCGTGCCGGTGAAGACGGGGTTAACGCTGGAAACGGTGTCGGTTTGTTCCGTCAACGGTCGGACGGCGGCAGGGCTGGGCAGCAGCGCCGGGGGAGGCGCCTGTGCCAACCACGGATTGCCCAATCTCGGGGCGGCGCTTTCGTCCGACTCGAGGGATTGCGAAACCCCCAACCCGACCACGAGCAAGCCGGTGATGACCAAACCGTAGGCGCAAGCCAGAACGGGTTTGGCATCGAACCCCGGGAAAAGTCGTTGCCACCACGAAACGCGCATCACCAGTGCGTCGGCCTCGATGCGGGCGACGACTTTGTCCGAGAAATGATCAAAGTAGCCGGGCGGCGGCTGCTCGATGCGTTTGAGGGTGAGCAAACTTCGCAACTGACGAAACTCTTCAAGCTCTTTCGGGGAAGGATTCATGGTTACTTCAAATAATCGGACAGATAAGCCTGCAATTGTTGCCGGGCATAAAAGAGGCGTGAGCGAACCGTCCCTGTATTGCAATCCATGATTCTGCTAATCTCTTCGTGTGACAGGCCTTGCACATCATGCAACGTAACTACCAATCTATGAACATCTGACAGCTTCTGCATTGCAACGTTCAATTTCTCCTGTAACTCGATCAGGTTCACCTCGCGCCGCGGCGTTTTCTCGGAGATCAACGCGACCAGAGAGGCGTCATGTTCGGCGTTGAAGTCCAGGTCGTTCAGACTCATGCTCATGTGCATCCGGTTCTTCCGCTGCTTGAGGAAGTTGATGGTCTTGTTGACGGCAATCCGATAGACCCAGGTGAAAAAGCTGGAATCGCCCTTGAACGATTTGAGCGCCTGATAAGCCTTGATGAACGTCTCCTGAGCGAGGTCGTTCGCATCTTCATGATTGGCGGTCATGTGGTAGATGGTGGCGTAGATGCGCTCCTGATAACGCCGCACCAACTCATCGTAGGCCTCCAGGTCGCCGCTTTTGGCGCCCTTGACCAGCCGTTGCTCCTCCTGCGGATCGGCTGCCGGCGGAGCGGCGGACGGCGCGCGGGGTTTCTCGAGTAGGTTGGTGTTCATGGCACAGGTTTCAAACTCCCAACGCGCCCGTTTGTTGCTCCAGAAATCCGGTCAGGGCAATCAACGCCAGCCGGCTTTCCGTTGCCGGCAGCGAGGCCAGACTGAGCCGGGCCATTTCGAGAAACCGATGAATGACGCGGCGCGATTCATCGAGCGCATCATATTTTTCCAGCAACTCGATCACGTCCGCGAATCTTCTGCCGTCCCATTGCCGGATCCATTTCTCCAGCCTGGCGCGCTCCGCCACGTCGGACCGCTCCAGCGCCACGAGCAGTGGCAATGTCAATTTCCCGTTCGCCAGGTCCGTGCCGAGCGATTTGCCCACCAACGCCTCCGATCCGAACAGGTCGAGACAATCGTCATAGACCTGGTAAGCCGTGCCCAGCGCCAGACCGTACTGGCGCAAGCCCGCGCGCTCCGCCGGGCGCGCACCGCACAGCCACGGGCCCAGATCGCAGGACAGCGCGAACAGTTCGGCGGTCTTCATCTCGAGAACCTTGAAATATTCTTCCCGCGACCACTGGAACTGCCGCTGTCGCTGGGTTTGTAAGATTTCGCCGGAACAAACCGTTTTGGTGGCGGCGGAGACCGCCCGGCAGATTTCCGTCGTCGGAAAACCGGCGGCCAGCTTCAGCGCGTGAGCGAAGAGACAATCGCCCACCAGGACGGAAATCTGATTGCCCCAGTTCGCGGCCAGGGTTGGTTGCTGCCGGCGCAGCACCGCTTCATCCATCACATCGTCGTGCACCAGCGTCGCCAAATGCACCATCTCGATGATGACCGCCACGGTGATCAGGCTGTCATTGGGTTGGCCGACGGAACCGGCGCTCAAGGCGACGAGCGCGGGGCGCAATTGTTTGCCCTGATTGGTCAAGGCGTACTGCGCGTACGAGGCGATCTCCGGATTGAATGTCTGCACCTGTTCCGCCAGCCGTTGCGCCACCGCGTTCAAAAACGGCTCGACCGGTTCCACAATCTGTTTCCAGGAGTGCGGTGACGGTTTGGCGGGTGCGACGACTGCAACTTCTTTGGTTTCGGCAGCCAACATCGTGGGCCAATCTAAGGTTGGCCAAAAACCAAGTCAAACCTTAGTCACCGGCCGAAACCGCCCGCCCATTCGCGCTCGATCGACCGGTGTCGTCGCTTTTTGAGGCATCGGAGAGGTTTCCCCGAGGTGTTAATGCGCCTTGCGCCGCTAAACCCAGTGACGGACCCATCCCTCTGCCCATCCGATGCGGAGAGTTTAGAGGGCAATACGGAAGGGCCCTCAAGCTGCCCGGGTGCCGCGTGGCGCGATGGCTTCGGAGAGGAGACCCAGTGCCTCGGCGCGGGCGACCGTTCCCACCAGTTTGTGTTCTTTGGGCGAGTTGATCACGGGAACGTTGCGCAGTTCGCTGGCGAGCAGGACCGGCAGCGCGTCGAGCAGTTTTTGACTCGGCGTGAGGCAGGGCGGCGGCGGGCGCATCACATCGTAGGCGATCACACCGCTTAATTCCTGGCCGGCATTGAGATACTCTTTCAAGTCCTGCAAGGCGACGAGGCCGACCAGGGCGTTCCGCTCGTCCACCACCGGCAGAAAATTGTTCGGGCTGGTCAGAAAGCGGTCGGCGATTTCGCGGAAGGTCGCCGTCTGCCTCAACGGCGGGACGGGGTCGCGCATGAGGTCGCCGACGGTTTGCTGCGTGGCCGCGCCCAGCTCGGCGCTTTCCCGCTCGGTCTCCAATCCTTTTTGCTTGAGCGGTTCGGTGTAGATCGTTTGCGGATCGAGCCTGCGCGCCACCAGGGTGGACACGGCGCAGGCGACCATCAAGGGCGGCATGAGGGTATAATTCAGGGAGATTTCAAACACCATGATCATTGCCAGCAGAGGCGAATGGGTCGTGGCTGACAGCACACTGCCCATGCCCACCAGGGCGAACGCGGCGGGCGGCGGCGCGGCGGCGAAGTGCGCCGCGTGCAGTATCATGCCGAACAAACCACCCAGTCCCGCGCCCAGGAACAGCGTCGGCGTGAACACGCCGCCCACCGCGCCGGAGCCGACGGTCATCAGCGTGGCGAGCAGTTTCGCCACGAACAGTCCGAACAAAAAGCCCAGGGCGTATTGGCCGTGCAAGATCTGGTTGGTCGCGCCGTAACCGTTGCCCCAGACCTGCGGAAAACCGGTGGCAATCGCGCCGACCGCCAGGCCGCCCAGCGCCATCCGCAGGTAAACCGGTTGCTGAACGCGGCTGAACAACAATTCGCTGTGGCGAAGCAGTTTCAGGAAGGCCGCGCCCAGCAGGCCGGCGAAAAGGCCGACCAACAAAAACCACGGCAGTTGGCTGATATGACTGAATTCGACGTACGACGGCACCTGGTATTGCGGTTCGATGCCGAAAAAGCTCCGTGAGACCATCGTGGCCACCACCGAAGCGAAGACCAGCGGCGCGAAAAGATTCATCGAGAAATTGCCGAGGACGATTTGCGCCGCGAAGACGGCGCCGGCAACGGGCGCGTTGTAGGCCGCGGCAATGCCGGCCGCCGCGCCGCACGCCACGAGCAGACGCAGGCGATAAGGCTGCCACCGGGCCAGTTGGCCGCACTTGGAAGCGGCGGTCGCCGTCAAATGCGTGATCAATCCCTCGCGGCCAATCGAACCGCCGGTGCTGATGCTCAGGAGCGACGAGAGCGCCTTGATCACCGCGTGGCGGAACGGCAGGCGGCCGTCGCCGGCGACGACGACCTCCAGCAGATTGCCCGCGCCGCGGCGGCCGGCCCAATGAAGTCCCCAATACAAGACCAGGCCGGCGGCCAGGCCGCCGACCGTGGGCGCCAGCAGACGTTGCCACCAGTTCAGCGCCTCGGCGATTTCCACCAGATCGCCCTGGTGCCGGAGCGCGACCTCGTTGAGGGTGTCGATGCAAAGATGGAAGATGAGGTTGACCAACCCGCCGATGATGCCGACACCCCCCGCCAGCAGCAGATGCACGGCTTCCTCGCTGAGCAGGAGCTTTTCCCGGATGCGCAGCAACTGCGGCCAGTGTCGCCGGAAAAAAACACGCGCCGTCGCCGCAACTTGCTGCAAACTCTTCGGCCAGGTCCGCACGGGATGATTTTGTGAATTTTTCGACCGCCTGACGAGTCTTCTTTGCCGCATCCTGTGATGCAGCCAAACATAGCGAAACGGACGCCCCGCCGGTGTCGTTTTTTCCAGTTTGCACGCAGCGGTTTTGTTCTTTAGGCTGCATTGCTTGCACAGTTCTTGACGCATGAAGAAATGGATTATCGTGGCCGTGGTTCTGGCCGGTGGCGCCTGGGGATTTCAAAAATGGCGCGCTGCGCTGCCGGGCGCCGGCGCCCTGACCGCCGACGCTCAGCACACCACGGCGGCCGTGGAGAACCGTGACATTCATTTTGCCGTCAGCGCCGCGGGGGAGATCGGCCCGGCCGACCAGGTCTCGGTCCGCCCGGAGATCAACGGCAAAATCCTCACCTTGCCGGTGGACATCGGTGATCGGGTAAAAAAGGACAGCGTGTTGTTCACCCTCGACGACCAGGACCTGCAAACAGATCGCTCGTCGAAATTGATCGAGATCGAGGCGGCGAAATTGCAGTTGGAAAAGGCGAGGCGGGATTATGAGCGATCCAAACAACTTTTCGCCGACAAACTCATTTCGCAGGAATTGTTTGAGGACACCCGGACGCAGTATGAGCTGGCCCGCAACAGCCTCGACCGGACCGAAAAGGCGTTGCACCTGGTCGAGTACCAGTTGACCAAGACGAAGATCCTGGCTCCCTTCGATTGCACGGTTCTGACCCGGCCGGTTTCCGTCGGACAAGCGGTCTCCGGCTCCGGCGGGTTCAACAGCGGGACCGAAGTGGCGACCATTGCCAACCTGAACGAAATGGTCATCAACGCCCACATCAACCAGGCGGACGTGACCCGGCTCAAGATCGGGCAGCAGGTCGAAGTGCAGGTCGAAGCCGTGGCCGGTCTCAAAATCACGGGCACCGTCGAACGCATCGCGCCCCAGGCCACCATCAAAAACAACATCAAAGGTTTCGCCGCGCGGATTCTGCTGAAGGACGTTGACCCGCGCGTGCGCCCGGGCATGACGGCCAACGTCCAGATTCCCGTCGCCTCGGCGGACAACGTCATGGCGGTGCCTCTGGCCGCCGTGTTTACCGAGACCAACCCCGAGACCGGCCAGACCGAGCGTTATGTCTATGTGAAAACGGAGGAGGGATTCGAGCGCCGGCCGGTCCAGATTGGCGTCTCCGATTATTTCTATGCCGAAATCCAGAACGGTTTGTCGCCGGGCGAACGGGTGGCGCTTGAACTGCCGGAGACGGAGAAATCGCGGGCGGTCAAGAATCCTCTGGTAATGCTGCCGGTCGGTTCCGAAGGAGGCGGCACGGTGAGTCGGCCGGGCGCGAGCAAAGGCAGTGACCGGACCAACGCCGCCGGCGGGGCGCGACGGCCCGGCGGCAATCGGCGAGGCGGAACCTGACCCATGGCCCTGGTCGAACTGCGCAACGTCAGCAAAATCTATCATTTGGGTGGCGAGGAAATCCGCGCGCTCGACGACGTATCGCTCGATATTGCAGAGGGCGAATTCATCTCCATCATCGGCCCCTCGGGCAGCGGCAAGTCCACGCTGATGCACATTCTCGGCTGCCTCGATTCGCCGACCCGCGGCACGATCAAACTCGACGGCACGATGATCCAGGATGCCTCTGCGCGCGAACTGGCCCGCATCCGGAACCAAAAGATCGGGTTCGTGTTTCAGTTCTTCAATCTCCTGCCCAAGCTCAGCGTCCTGCAAAACGTCGAATTGCCGATGATCTACAGCGGCCTCTCGGGGCGCGACCGGCGCGACCGCGCCTTGCGGGCGTTGAAGATGGTGGAAATGGAAAACCGCGCCCGGCACCGGCCGATGCAGCTTTCCGGCGGACAACAGCAGCGCACGGCCATTGCCCGCGCGCTGGTCAACAATCCGAAGATCGTGTTCGCGGATGAACCGACCGGCAATCTCGACTCGCACACCGGCGAAGTCATCCTCGAATTGTTTCGCCGGCTCAGCCAGGAAGGCCGGACGATCGCGCTGGTCACGCACGATCCGGAAATCGCCGCTTCCACCCCCCGCCGCATCGAGATCCGCGACGGTCGCATCGCCCGGAAGGCGGACCGCAAGCTGGCCGGCGTGGACGAATTGACCGCGATGTCGCGCGACGATTCGCAGTTATGAACCTTTGGAGCGCCATCGGCATCGGGTTCAAAGAAATCTGGGCGCACAAATTCCGCTCGTTGCTCACCATGCTCGGCATTATTCTGGGTGTGTCGAGTCTGGTCGCCATGTCGGCGCTGGTCAAAGGCATGGAGGTGGGCGCCAAAGAAGCGTTGATCGCCATCGGCGGGCTGCAGAAGGTCCGCGTCGAACCGCAGGACGTGCCGATTCAGCAGTGGCAGTTGAAAGACCAGGCCGTCGGCGTGACGATCAACGACGTTTACGCATTGGAAGCCAGCGCGCCGCTGGCGACGAAAATCTCCCCCGAAATGCGCCTGTTCGGCGCGACCCTTTCACGGAAAGGCAAGGCGTTTCGCCCGTGGATGTGCTCCGGGGTCTGGCCGCTGGCGCTGGAGATGAACGAGCATGTGATCCAGCACGGGCGCATGTTCAACGAAATCGATGACGAACAGGCGCGCAACGTTTGTGTGATCGGCACCGGCACGCGCGATGAACTTTTCGGTTCGCCCGACGATGCCGGCGAAGAGATCAATCCCGTGGGGGAAACCGTCTTTATCAATAGCCAGCCGTTCACCATCATCGGCATGTTCCCGCATTACCAGAGCGAGCAGGAACGCAAGGAACACGAACTGGCGAAGCTGCAGCCCAAGGAAGCCTCGACCGGTCCCAGGCGCAGCCGCGGCTGGAGCGGGCGCGGCGGAAGTTTTGCGTTCCGGCTGAAGAACAACACGGTCTATCTGCCGCTCAACACCGTGTGGATGAAGTTTCGGGCGGCCGGCGCCGGGGTCGTCGGCGGTTTCGGCGCCAACAAATCCACCGGCGGCAGCGGCGCTGACAACGTGAGCGTGCCCGATCCGCGACTTTCGGTGCTCGAAGTGAGGATTGCGGATGTGGATCGAATCAACCCCGCGCTGCAGCAAATCCGGAATGTGCTGATGGCCACCCACAAGGGGATCGAGGATTTCTCGTTCCGCACGCAGGAGGAATGGGCGGAGAACATCAACACTTTCATCCACAACGCCCGCATGAGCGGCGGCATCATCGCCGGCATCAGCCTGTTGGTCGGCGGCATCGGCATCATGAACATCATGCTGGCCAGCATTTCCGAACGGGTCCGGGAAATCGGCATTCGCAAGGCCGTCGGCGCGGCGACCGGCGATGTGTTCGTTCAAATTCTGGTCGAAAGCGTGGTGATCGCCGTTCTCGGCGGGCTGGCCGGTTTGATTGCGTCGTATGGCCTGGTGCAACTGATCGTCAGTTTTTCGCCCGCGGACAACGCGCCCATCATCACGATTGCGGCGATGGCCGTGGCTTTTGTGTTCAGCGTGTGCGTGGGCGTTGCGGCCGGTTTGTTTCCGGCCTTCAAAGCCGCCCGGCTCGATCCCATTCAGGCGTTGCGCTACGAATGATGAACCTGCTCAGCACCATTGTGGTTGGTCTGAAGGAAATCTGGGCGCACAAGTTCCGTTCGGTGCTCACGATGTTGGGCATCATTCTCGGGGTGGCCAGCCTCGTCGGCATGGCCGCGATTGTGAAGGGAATGGAAAACGGGTTGAAGGAAACGATGATCGCCATGGGCGGCGCGGACAAAGTGTTGCTGGACGATCAGGACGTGCCCGCCTATCAGGAGCATCTGGCGGAGGAAGCGCCGGGACGAACGATGGCGGACGTCATGGCGCTGCGTCAAAGCGCGCCGATGATCCGGCTGGTCTCGCCCGAAATGGCGTTAAACAACTGCACCCTCACCCGGGGCGACCAGCGGGTGAATCCCTCCGAGTGCGTCGGCGTCTGGCCGGCGGTGCTCGAGATGAACCTGCACACGGTGCAATACGGGCGGTTCTTCACCGACGTTGATGAGGAAAAGGCCAACAGCGTTTGCGTCATCGGCACGGGCATACGCGACGAGCTGTTTGGCTCGCCCGAAAAGACCGGGCAGGAAATCGTTCCGCTCGGGCAGCAGGTCCTCATCAACGGGCAACCGTTCACGATCGTCGGCATGTTCGCCCGCTATGAAGGCGAACAGGAACGCAAGGAACGCGAACTGGCCAGAACCAAGCCGAAGGGATCGGCGGCGGGTCCCGCGCGCAGGCGCGGTTTCGGCCGCGGCGGGGGCGGCTGGGCGTTCTGGCGCAAAAACTACACGGTTTACCTCCCGATGAACACCATGTGGGTCCGGTTCCGTTCCGCGTCCGGGGCAAACAACATTCCCGACCCGCGCCTGAGCGACATTGACATGAAGGTGGCCGACCTGGGCCGGCTGGAGCCGGCGCTGCAACAAGCGCGCAACGTGCTGCTCTTGACGCACCGGGGCATCGAGGACTTCAGTTTCCGCACCCAGGAAAACCAGATTCAGAGCATCAACTCGCAGATTCGCAACGCGCGCCTGAGCGGCGGTATCATTGCCGCGATCAGCCTGATCGTCGGCGGCATCGGCATCATGAACATCATGCTCGCCAGCATCAACGAGCGCATCCGCGAGATCGGCATTTGCAAAGCGATCGGCGCAACCGGACTGGCGATCTTTCTGCAAATTCTGGTGGAAAGCATTGTAGTGGCGCTCCTGGGCGCGCTCGCCGGCCTGGTGGCGTCATTTGGCCTCGTGCGGCTGCTCGCGGTCCTCTCGCCCGCCCAGAATTCACCGGTCATCACGCCGGTGGCGATGCTGGTGGCCGTGATCTTCAGCGCCTGCGTGGGCATCATTGCCGGGCTTTTTCCCGCCTTGAAGGCGGCGCGGCTCGATCCGATTCAGGCCTTGCGATACGAGTGAGACGGCCCTCTGATTGCATCCAGGTGAGCGTGGCAGACCGCCGGACCATTGTCTGCGCCGGCCAGTTCCACACTTTGCAAAGTGTGGAATAACTCTCATTTCCAATGAGCGTTGCCCTCTCTGGTTCCCTTTTCCCCCGGCCGGCCTCCCTTGTGCATTGAGCCGCTGCACTGAGCGGCGCGGCTCAGCGCCCACGACACTGTTCCTATTGTCTAAGACACGTCGGCGCGTGTCAGACGGCCGGTCATCTTTGCCGTGAATTTCCCCAGCCAGGAGCCGATGCGTGACTTCCGTTTTTTCTCAGCCTTTGCCAGACCAATGACCCGACAATGTCCGCCGCACACCGGACACAGTTTCAAGGCCGTGCCACCGACGCGCCGGATCTGGTGGAAGCAGAGTTCGCAAAACGCTTTGCCGCACTGGTTGCATTCCATCGTCGCATGGGAGGCCGCGTGATGGTAGCAGGACAACGCGCCGTCCGCCAGGAATTGACCGGGCTGCTCGATCGCCAGCGTCGGAATGGCGATCTGAACGGGCGCGTCGTCGAAAGCGATTTCCACCGAGCCCAGATGCAGAGTTTGGCCGGGCAGCAACGCGGCCTCTTTGACCGGCCGCCCGTCAATGAAAGTGCCGTTGGTGGACCCCACGTCGCGAATCCACACCATGCTGTCCTCCAGAACGACTTCGCAGTGTCGGCCCGAAACGGTCGCATCGTCGAAGCAAAAGTCGTTCGTCGGATTGCGCCCGAGCCGAATGACGCCGGACATGAGTTCGATCCGTTGCGATGCGCGCGAACCGGATTTAATCACCAGTTGTGGCATAACCTCCTCCTTGGCTGTTCGTTGCTGACCTGTTGTTCCCTTGGCGCGATGATTCGTCACGGTCAATGACTCGTGATGAAATCAATCGACCCGACGCACATTCTATGACTGGCATAAATGAAAGTCCATTCAATAATTTTGACCGTTAATTGATAAAAATTCCCGCGACATTGAGTTATCAAATGAATCGGCGCGGCGCGCTGATTCGGCGCTCACCTTACCAGGCCCCCGTCAGCGCATGTCTGATAGACGTAAAACGGTTGTTAAAAACTCCTGATCCCGGCCCAGGCGAGTCGCCTGTCCTACCGGGATGCGTGTGAAACAGGATTGCTTAATCGCGTTTCAGTTGGAAAACTCCGCGTGCCGGAGTTGCCATGCAAAAGACAATCCTGTCATTTGGAGAAACACTTTGGGATTTGCTTCCGTCCGGGCCCGTGCTGGGCGGCGCACCGTTCAATTTCGCCCATCGCGTTTATTCACTCGGCGATCGCGGCATTATCGTCACGCGGCTGGGCCGCGACGAGTATGGCAAGAAGGCGTTGGAACAAATCGCCGCGCTGGGTGTGGACGCGGCCTATGTGCAAAAAGACGATCATCACCCCACGGGCACCGTCCGGGTTACGCTGGACGGCAAAGGGAACCCTGATTTCTTCATCGTTCCAGAGGTCGCCTATGATTTTATCGACGTCACCTACGAACTGCTGGAATTGGCGGCGACGGCGGACTGCTTTTGCTTTGGCACACTGGCGCAGCGGACGCCGGCCTCGCGGCTGTCCCTGCATCGGCTGCTTGATGTGGCAGGGAAGGGCGTGAAATATCTGGACATCAATCTGCGCAAGGACTGCTTTTTTCGGGAGACCATCACCGAATCGCTCACGAAGGCGAACATTTTGAAGATGAATCTACAGGAGGCGCATTACCTGGCCGAACTGTTTGAGATTTCACTTTCTTCGCTGCCGGACTTCTGCGCGGAGATGATGGAGGAATGGTCGTTGTCCGGCTGCCTCGTCACGCTGGGCGAGCACGGCGCCTTTGCCGCTTCGGCGAAAGAAAAGGTTTACGTGCCGGGTTATGAAATCACCGTGGCGGACACCTGTGGTTCAGGCGACGCCTTTTCCGCGGGGTTTATCCACGAATTTCTGCGCGGCAAATCGCTGGCCGAGTGCTGCCGGCTTGGCAACGCGCTGGGCGCGATGGTCGCGATGCAGAAAGGGGCCACAACGCCGGTAACGGTCGAGGACATCCGACATTTTTTGCAGGCGAAGCGCCGCCGTGTTCATGAGCCAAGCCTCAAGCCATTCGAAGTCGATTGATTCATTCTCCGCGGGTGCCCTGGCTGCGGTTGTCCGGCGACCGGTGATTTGCACAAAGTCCGTGCGGAGACAATAAAGGGCCTCCGGCTGTTCAATATTCCGGCAAAAATCTCTCCCCTTCCAGGACATCTGTTCCCGGCAGCATGAGTTATACTTTTAGAGTCGCCCGGGAGAATGGGCGACGTTACACTCCAGGAGAAAGGAAAGCTATGGAAACGAAACGAATCGCAGTTTGGATTGCGGCGGCATGCGGTTTTGGCCTGGGCGTTTTCAACGCGTCGGCATTGCACGAAGTTTCGGCTTCAGTGGAAATCCGCGCGGAAGCCGATTTTTACGCGCCGTTGGAGGCGCACGGGGCGTGGGTTGAAGTGGAATCCTACGGACGCTGCTGGCATCCGGCGCACGTGGAGGTCGCTTGGCGGCCCTATTGCGCCGGCTACTGGGCGTGGACGGACTGCGGGTGGTATTGGGTCAGCGATGAACCGTGGGCGTGGGCCTGTTACCACTACGGGCGCTGGGTCTATCACCCGCGCTTCGCCTGGGTCTGGGTGCCTGGCGTCGAGTGGGGCTCGGCCTGGGTGAGCTGGCGCGTGGGCGGCGGATATGTGGGCTGGGCGCCGTTGCCGCCGCGCGTTGAGTTCCGCGGCGACGTGATCGTGGCCTCTCGCGTGACGATCGCCCCAGAGCGTTTCGTTTTCGTGGAAGCGAACCGGTTCCACGAGCGGGTCACGCCCAAGACAATCGTCGTCAATAACAAGACGGTCATTGAGAAAACGACCTTCGTCACCAACATCAAGCGGTCGGACAAGACCGTCGGCGGTGGCGCGCAGAAGGTCGTGGTAAACGAAGGACCCGGCCTGGCCGCGATGCAGAAAGCGACGAGTCAGAAAGTGCGCACGGCGGAAATCCGCGAGGTGATCCGGCAGACGCCGCACCCGGCGGCGGTGACCCATAAGGGCAAACCGGATGGCGAACCGAAAACGGGCGAGATGGCCGGCAAACCGGGTAAAGGCAAAGACTCGGTCGATAGGGACATCGGGCCTCCCCGCGAAAGACCGTCCGACGACGGCGACTCCGGGGGCCGCGGCAAGAAGCGTGGCGAAGACGGAGAAAAGGGCAAAGGCCGCGGACCAAAGAAACACTGAGGCGGCTGCCTCGTCATCTCCCGGACCACGACAAGAAGCTCCGCTGGATTTTTTGCGCGCCGTGAACCCCTGAACCTGCGAGCGTCCCCCTGCCCTCATCGCTCTCTCCGCCGGAGGGGAAAGGGTGCCCGTGTGTGAGGGGGAAACCGGACGCTTTCCGGATCGCCGAAAAAGCGCGATTCATGGCAGGTTGCGCTTCGAGGTTGCATTTACTCTCGGTCCAGGGCGCGCCAGAGATACCACGACGCGATCGTGCGATAGGGCCGCCAGCGTTCGCCGTGCGCGAGCAATTCGGCGGGAGTCGGCAGTTTTTCCAGGCGATAGGTCAGAGCAAAACCCTTGCGCACTCCGAAATCGGTCGCGGGCAGAATGTCCAGCCGTCCCAGCCGGAACACGAGCAACATCTCGACGGTCCACGGACCGACGCCGCGAATAGTCGTGAGTCGTTCGATGATTTCCTCGTTGCTCATCTGGGCGATGGCCCGCGAGACAGGCACGACGCCTTCGATGGTTTTCGCCGCGATGTCCTTCACGGCGGCAATTTTCGCGCGGGACAGGCCGGCCTGGCGCAGGCGC
Source organism: Haliangiales bacterium (assembly GCA_035637175.1). Taxonomy (GTDB): domain Bacteria; phylum Verrucomicrobiota; class Verrucomicrobiia; order Limisphaerales; family AV2; genus AV2. The sequence goes on from DASPXS010000293.1 coordinate 14,857, forward strand.
TCGTTCGGCGTCGCCACCAATTCCTCCGGCAGGGGAAACTTGCGCCGTGGGAAGAGCGCCCGGACCCGCTTCAGAATGGTGTTGGCCGCGGTGCCGTTGAGTTGCTGGTGTGCCACCGACTGAACCAAAGTCTGAAAGGGACTGGCATTTCGATGCGGCTCCAACCGGCAGGGCCCGACCTGGCGGATGAGGCGGGCCAGCACTCGATCCGACGTGCGGAGATGTTCGACGGCTTGTTCGTGCATCGGATGTGCGGCCCTGAGTTCACTTCGCCGGCAAATCCTCCAGCAGACCCATCAACTGCTTCGCGAACCTGGGTCCGGTCCCTTTCTCTTCATGTTTGAAATAAACGAAGACGTCTTTCAATCCCCTGCTGCTTCCGGCAATCGCTTCGGCCCAGCGCTCGATGTCACCGTCCCGATAACCTTCGTCGCGCAACCGGAAGTAGCCAAAGTCGGACGTCATGACCGCCGGCGTCGTCATCCTCTCGCTGTCGGCCACGCAGAGCGCGGCATTCTTCGCGTGCAACAACGTGAACACTTCGTCGTCGTGCCATGAGGTATGGCGAAATTCGAATGCGACGCGGATGTCCGGCGGCACCACGTTGAGGAAATCCGCCAGGGCGCTGACGTCCTTGCTGAAATTCGGCGGCAGTTGAAACAGCACGGCCCCGCGTTTCGGGTTGAGCGCCTGGAGCGTCTGGCAAAAGGCGGCCACCGTTTTTTCGCAGTCCCGCAACCGGCGAAAGTGAGTGACCTGCTGGGGTGCCTTCAGGCTGAACCGGAACGCCGGCTGGGTCGCCGCCACCCAGCGCTCCAGCATCTGCACGGTCGGCATCCGACGAAAGGTGTAATTGATCTCCGTCGTCGGGAAATGCTCCGCATAATAGGGCAGCATTTTCGCGGTGGGAATCGCCTCCGGATAAAAGCTCCCGCGCCATTCCGGATATTGAAAGCCTGATGTGCCAATCCAAATCACACCGGGGACTCTAGCAAATCTGTCCACGGTTGCGAATGAAACCGGAATAAAAAAAAATCATCAATTGATTTTCTTCACGGCTTTGATGAGGTTCTCGCTCGTGTGGCGCTCCTTGTATCCTTCGTGGAAAAGCTTTGCGCGAATGACGCCCTTTTCATCCAACACAAAAGTGGTCGGAAGCGGAATTCCTTCAAAGCGGCCCGTGGCCTCCCGGTTGCGAACGCCATAAGCGTCGATGGTTTTGCTCCCTTCGTCGGACAACAGCGGGAACGTGAGTTCGTGCCTGGCCGCGGCACGTTTCAATACCTCCGTCGAGTCGTAGCTGATGCCCGCCAGGACGATTCCGGCCGCGGCAATTTCCTTCAAGTGCGATTGCAGCTCAACTAGCTGCTTCTGGCAGTAAGGTCACCAGTCGGCGGAGCGATAAAACACCAGGGCGACAAACTTCCCTTTCTTCCGAAGATCGGACAGCGAATGCTCCTGCGCGTCCTTGTCCTTGAGTTTGAATTCCGGCGCCCGAGCGCCCACCGGCAAACCCTGCGACTCCGTTGATTCCGCAGCCTGCGACGGAGAACTCGACGTCGCCAACCAGCCGGCCAGTGCCAGGAGGACTGCAAGATAGATTTTTCGATTCATAATCAAACCTTCGACAATCGGATGTTCGACGCCGGCAATTATTCTGGCAGAACATTCCAACCTTTTGGCGGCAAAAGCAACCCGGAACCGAGGGACGAGTCCCGGGTGTCTTCTTCCGACTTTTCTGAATGGTTCAAATGTTTCAATCTTGTACTGATGAGCAGCCGGTCCATCTCGATGTGCGCCCTGCGGATATTGCAATCCTATGCCTGAAGATATTTGCAGCTTGGGGAAATGGTTCGCGGCGGAGGCGGCGCTCCGGCGTCCGATCGGCGCAGCGCGCCGAGCCCACCTTTTGACCGCGGTGCGGCGGACAGTGTGTCTGTTTGCGGTTTTCCTGGGAACTCACGCGGGTGCGCGCGGCGAACCCGGCGCACCGGACGACTCCCGCCGGCTGGCGCGAACAAACCTGTTGACCTATCGGGACAAAAAAGGCGGCGTTCGACCGGTCAAATCGGTTCGTGACTGGCAGAAACGGCGAACGGAAATCCTGCGCGGCATGCGGGAAGTGATGGGCCCCCTGCCGCGAGAGGAGAAGCGATGTCCGCTGGACGTGAAGACCGAGGAGGAAGCGGACTGTGGCGATTATGTTCGGCGTTACCTCACCTATGCTTCCGAACCCGGCTCGCGCGTGCCGGCCTATTTGCTGATCCCCAATTCGGCGCTGAACAAAAAGGCTAAAACACCCGGCCTGCTTTGCCTGCACCAGACCCATCGCCTGGGACAAAAAGTTGTCGTCGGCCTCGGCGACAGTCCGAATGACGAATACGCCGTCGAATTGGCCAGACGCGGCTACGTTTGCCTGGCTCCGGCCTATCCGTTGCTGGCCAACTACAATCCCGACCTCAAGGCGCTCGGGTATCAGAGCGGCACGATGAAAGCAATCTGGGACAACATCCGCGGACTCGACCTGCTCGAATCGCTGCCGTTCGTGAAGCGCGGCAGGTTCGGTGTCATCGGTCATTCGCTGGGCGGACACAACGCCATCTTCACCGCCGTGTTCGACCAGCGCGTCCAGGTGATTGTCTCGAGTTGTGGTTTCGATTCGTTTCTCGACTATTACCGTGGTGACCCGGACGTATGGAAACCGGAACACGGCTGGTGCCAGACACGTTACATGCCCAAATTGTCCGCGTATGGGGGAAGATTAAACGATATTCCGTTCGATTTTCACGAATTGATCGGCGCATTGGCGCCCCGGAACGTCTTTGTCAGCGCGCCGCTCGGTGACGCGAATTTCCAGTGGCGCAGCGTGGACGCGGTGATCGACGCCGCATCGCAAGTTTACCGGCTCTATGGCGTGCCCGGGAACCTCCGGGGAGAGCATCCTGATTGCGGGCATTTGTTTCCCCGCGAAACGCGCGAAATGGCTTACAAATTGTTTGACGGAATTTTGAAATAATTACCGACTGGAGTGCGACCTCGGTTGCCCCCGCGGAGCTGGTTCGGGCGAAAGAGAGCATTGGCGGGTCGCCGATGCAAGTCAGGGTCCGACATTCCGACTCTGGGCGCTTGATTGTCCGCCGCGCCGGGTTTTAACTTCCCTGGCCGGGACATTTGCGGCGGGGAAATCATTGAGACA
>DASPXS010000294.1:0-2718 GCA_035637175.1 Haliangiales bacterium
ACCGACCGGGCGGATTACCCGCCGGGCAGCGCCGCCTACATCATCGGCGATGGATTTCTGCCCAAAGAAACCGTCCGCCTTCAGGTGTTGCACGCCGACGGCACTCCCAGTACCGGCGACGACCATGAACCCTGGTCGGTCCAGGCGAACGCGCAGGGTGAATTCGCGAGCGCCTGGCACGTCTGTGAAGACGATTGCCTGGGTGCCGTGCTGGAATTGACCGCCGCGGGACAACGCTCGGGTCTCACTGCCCGGACGCAATTCACCGATGGCCCTTCGTCGAACGGACAACTCCAGGGCTGGTACAACCTCGCTCTTCAGTGGGGCGGCACCATTCAAAGCGTCAATTCAAAGTACGGGGAAGGCGACTCCCTCCCTCTGCGGTTCACGGCGACACTGGCCCCCGGGAGTTCGCATACGCTTCTGCTTCAGTACAACTTTTCCAGCGGCGGATCGCAGCGTTTCTTCGATTCGTTGGCGTCGTATAACGTCAGTGTAACGAACGCCGATCCGGCCTCGGGGATTACCGGTCTGGGCGCGGTCAGCTCCTGGCTGATTCCTGCCGATTCGTCACTGCCCGTCGGCGCGCAAACCGCGGGTTTCCTGACGGCTTACAATGTCACCAGCGTGACCTTCGGGAGCTACACGCTGGTCAACGCGGTGAAAATGATTCCCGTGACGTTCGTCGTGGCCGGCGGGGGCGGCAACCAGAATGTGGTCCTTGCCTATGGCGGGCATCTGGCGAGTGAAAACGTTTGGGGGTTGCACAACGGCGCCGCACAATTCCCGGGCGCTTCGACCAAGGCTTATGCGAGTCTGGATGGCGGCCCCAACGCCAACGTCTCGGTCAATCCCGGCGCCGTGGTGGAAACGGCGGACCTGTCCCTTTCCAAAACCGTGAGTCCCGCGCCGGTGTTCGCCGGCACCACGCTCACGTACCAATTGACCGTCGTGAACAGTGGGCCTGACGCGGCAACGTCCGTCGTGGTGACCGATCCCATTCCGGCCGGAACCACTTTTGCCTCCGCGACAACGTCGCAGGGAACGTTTTCCGGAACGACGACTCTGAGTTTTGCCCTCGGCACAATCAACGCCGGCGCCTCCGCCGCCATGACGATTGTTGTCAACGTGGCGGACGCGACGACGGGTACGATTACCAACAACGCCACGGTTTCCGCGGCGACGATCGATCCCAACACCGCCAATAACAACGCGACCGCGCTCACGACGAGAGACACGACCCCGCCGATCATCACCTGTCCCGCGGACATCATCGTTTCGACAGCGCCGGGCCAATGTTCCGCCATAGTCAACTACACCGTAACCACCGCGGACAACAATCCGGGCCTGCTGATTTGCGATCCACCCTCCGGCTCCAGCTTTCCCAAAGGCACCAACACCGTCGTCTGCACCGCCACGGACGCGGTGGGCAACACTTCGACTTGCAGCTTCCACATCATCGTCCGCGACACCGAAGAGCCGGCGATCGGCAATTGCCCGGCCCATATCGTGAAGGACAACGATCCCGGCCAGTGCGGCGCGGTGGTGACTTTCCCCGCACCGACGGCAACGGACAATTGTCCGGACCCGGTGAGCTTGGTGTGCGCGCCGGCGTCAGGCTCGTTTTTCCCGACGGGCACCACAACGGTGACCTGCACGGCGACGGACGGCGCGGGCAACCGTTCGAGTTGTTCGTTCACGGTTACGGTCAACGACACGGAACCGCCCAAAATTGCCTGCCCGACCAACATCGTGGTGAGCACCGACGCGGGGGCGTGTGACGCAAGGGTGACGTTTCCGACGCCCGTGGCGACCGACGATTGCCCGGGCACGATCACCGTCCTTTGCAATCCGCCGTCTGGAACGGTCTTCCCCATCGGCGACACTCCGGTGACCTGCACGGCGACGGATGCTGTCGGCAACGTGAGCGTCTGCACGTTCACCGTGACCGTTCAGGATTCACCGAATGTTTCCTGGCCCCAGGCATTGGCGCTGCCGCTGGCGGATAACGCCGGGGTCCAGCAGGCGGCCTTCGATGAGTGCATCACGGCCATGGACCAGTCACGTTGGTTCAAGTTCCGGGTGCAACCGGGCAGCAAAATCATTGTCACACTCACCGATCTTCCGGCCAACTATGATCTGGTCCTCTTCAAGGACATCGCCGCGGCATTCGATCAACTGACCTCGCAACAGGACCTGACGCGGTTGAGCGCCGAGTTCGCCAATGACGCCTTCAGCCCTGCGGCATTTTCCGCGGATGCATTCAGTCCCGCGGCGTTTTCGCCGGCCGCCTTCAGCCCGGCCGCGTTTTCACCCGCGGCCTTTTCGCCCGCCGCGTTTTCGCCCGCGGCATTCTCACCGGCTGCTTTTTCGCCCGCGGCGTTCAGTCCGGACGCCTTTGCTCCGGCGGCGTTCAGCCCGGCAGCCTTTTCGCCGGCGGCCTTCAGTCCGGCGGCCTTTTCACCGGCGGCCTTCAGCCCGGCCGCTTTTTCGCCCGCGGCATTTTCCGCCGCCCAGGTCCAAAGCGTGATCGCGGTCTCGGCCTTCGACGGCAACGCCGGCGAAGGGATCATTGCCAATACGTGGGACAACGCCGGAGATTTCTATGTTCGCGTCCGGGGACGCAATGGCGCGTTCAGCCCGGGCGCTCCGTTCCACCTCCAGGTTTTCATGGTCACGGGGGCTTGCGGCCAGGTCAGTTCCGTGCCGTTGGACGCG
>DASPXS010000295.1:0-3312 GCA_035637175.1 Haliangiales bacterium
CTGCGCCGCCTGTCGGAACGGGGCCTGGGCACGTTGAATCGCACCGACCCGGTTTTTCTGAATCTGCAGAAGATGCGCCTCCACGATCCGTTGCTCGGGTTCCTGGGCTCGAACAATCATCCCGGCGACTATCGCTCCAGCGGTTGTTCGGCCTGCCACGTGATTTACGCCAACGATCGCTCGCCCACCCACTCCGCCTACTACAGCAAGTACGGCAACCAGGGTCTGAGCTTCAGCGGCGACCAATCCGGCTTGCGCCACGATGAGCGCGGTCATCCGATCCAACACGCGTTCACGCGGGCGATCCCCTCAAGCCAGTGCATGACCTGCCACATGCATCAAGGCAACCTCTTCGTGAATCCCTACCTCGGCTACACGTGGTGGGACCAGGAGACCGACGGCGAGTTCATGTACCCCAAAAAACAGCGCGATCCGACGGATGAAGAACTGATCCGGTCGGTTCGGAATAATCCCGAGGCCGCCGCCGCGCGGGGATTGTGGCGCGATCTGGATTTTCTGGAAAAAGTTGCCGAACTGAATCCGCAGCTCAAGCACACGCAGTTTGCCGATTACCACGGCCACGGCTGGATTTTTCGCGCCGTGTTCAAGAAGGATCGCAAAGGCAATTTCCTCGATCCCGACGGCCATGTCATTCCGGCTGACGATCCGGCGAAGTTCGCCAAGGCCGTCCATCTCAAGGACGTTCACCTGGCAAACGGCATGCAGTGTGTGGACTGCCACTTTCTTGCCGACGTGCACGGCAACGGAAAACTCTATGGAGAGCCGCGCGCGGCCACGACCATCGAGTGCATCGATTGCCACGGGACAATCGAACAACGGCCGACCCTGGTCACTTCGGGCAACGGCGGGCAGATCGATCTGGGACAGAGCTCGACGCCTTGGGGACCGCGGTTTGTTTGGGAGGGGAAAAAACTTTTCCAGAATTCAATGCTCGGTCCGGACGTGCGCTGGGAGGTGCCCCAGACGGTCGATACCATCGATCCGAAATCGCCGCGCTACAATGCGAAGTCGGCCTACGCAAAGACGCTCCGCCGCGATGGCAAAACATGGGGCGACGTGCCGGTCTCCAACTGCAAACGAAACCTTGCCCACGACAATTCATCCATCTCCTGCCAAATCTGCCACACGTCCTGGGCCACCAGTTGCTTCGGTTGTCACCTGCCCATGAAAGCGAATCAGCGCGCGCCCCTCAACAAGTACGAAGGGATTACCACGCGCAATTTCACCTCCTACAATCCCCAGGTTGTCCGTGATGATGTCTTTCAACTTGGCATCGACGGTACCGTGAAGAGCAATCGGCTCGCGGTGATCCGGTCTTCCAGCGCGGTCGTCGTCGGTTCGCAGAATGCCAATCGCGAATGGGTTTACTCGCAACAGCAGACCGTCTCCGCCGAGGGCTACAGCGGCCAGGCCTTCAATCCGCATTTTCCGCACACGACCAGCGGCGTCGGCACGACAAAGAACTGCACCGATTGCCACCTCTCTAAAGACAACGATAACAACGCGATCATGGCGCAATTGCTCGGCTTCGGCACCGGCACGGTGAATTTCTTCGGGCGCTACGCTTATGTCGGCTGCGGCAAGGACGGTTTGTATGGCGTGGTCTGGACGGAGCAGGACGAACCCCAGGCCGTCATCGGCAGTCATCTGCACCGACTGGCTTATCCCGACAACTACCAGAGGCACTTCGAGCAGAACAAAGGCGAACTCAAGGAGGCTTACCGTCATCACGCCAAAGAAATTCTCGATCTCACGCTGCGCGGCGAATATCTCTACACCGCCAACGGTCCGGACGGTTTGGAGGTTTTCGATGTGGCCAACATCGACCAGAAAGGCGTCTCGGAGCGGATCGTGACCGCGCCGGTTTCGCCGCTTGGCCAGCGCACTCATGTGCGGACGAAGGATGCAACCTCGGTCACGCTGCCGAGCACGCTGGGCATTGACCCGTTGCGCCTGCGAATGACGAACAACATCATCGACCCCGAGTTCGGCGAGATCTACGCCGACAACGAAGAGCAACCCGTCAGCTCCATCTACGCCTGGATTTTCGTCACCGACCGGGAGGAAGGGCTCGTGATGGTCCCCGCAGGTCGGCTCGTGGACGGCGACCCGCAGAACAATTTCCTTGATAAGGAAAAAATTGTCCGCTTCAACCCGGACGGCAAACTCGACGGCGCGATGCATTCCTGTATGGCGGGCACAAATCTTTTCCTGGTTGCACGGCGCGGACTGTTCGCGCTGGGCTTGAGCAACACGGAGCTGAAGCCGCCGGTGATCCTGGCTGAGTTGAGCAACGGAGAATTCAAGAATCCCCGCGCGCTCGGCGTGCAGTTCCGTTACGCGTTCGTGACGGACGACGAGGGTTTCAAGGTGGTGGACATTACCGAGCCGACCAGGCCCAGGCTTGTCTCCGGCGCCATCGTGCCGCTGAAGAACGCTCAACGTTTCTATCTCGCCCGCACTTACGCTTATGTGGCCAACGGCCCGGAAGGTCTCGCCTTCATCGACATCACGAATCCTGAGAAACCGAAGTTGGAGCGAATGTACGACGCTGACGGCGCGCTGAACGATACCCGCGCCGTGCAGATCGGCTCAGTGAACGCGTCGATGTTCGCGTTGGTGGCCGACGGAAAAAATGGACTGCGCGTCCTTCAGATGATATCGCCGGAAAACGTTGCCGAGTTTATGGGCTTCAGCCCGCGTCCGAATCCCAGGCTCATCGCCACGTTTCCGACGCCCGGACCGGCGGTGGCCGTGTCGCGTGGACTGGATCGCGACCGGGTTGTGGATGAGACCGGGAATCAGACGGTGGTCTTTGGCCGGCGTGGTTCCCGCCCGTTCCGGTTGGGCGAGATGGAAGCGTTTTACAGGCAATACCCCGGGATTTATCCGACCAATTTCCTCAGGCGACGTGCCGGAGAGTTGTATCAGGTCGAAGACGTTTTCGTGCGCGACGGGAGACTCCTGACGGGTGGCGGGAGCGAATTGCCAGCCGGCCAGGAATTCAAGGCGATCCCGGAGAAATCGGCGACCAGGATGCCTTCGGGCCGACTCATCCGTCGTGGCAGATAAAGCAATTGCCAACCCGCAAACTGGTGAAAGGAAGGCGTCACCTAAGTGGACACTCAACGGGTTACCTCGAGGTCGCCGCTCGAGGGCGCTGGGCGGGAACGCGACAATCCTTGCGTCTGATTTCCCGACTACGCAGGTCAAAGATGCGACTGGCACAAGGCCAGCTATTCCGAGTTCCGCGAGTGAATCCGTTAACCAGCGTTAGAGACAGTGACCAAA
>DASPXS010000296.1:0-25944 GCA_035637175.1 Haliangiales bacterium
GTCCACCTGCGGACTGGTCTTCAATGAACCGCATCCCCCGCTTAGAGTTGAAGCGTTCAAGCGTTCATCCGTTCAAGCGGGAGCGGCAAGCGGGTCCCGCACCAGACGCTTCAACGCTTCAACGCTTCAACGCTTCAACGAGCCGCCCTTGCCTTGCTCCCCCGGCCAGGGATTGTTCGGCCCGAAATGGTGGGAAGGCGACGCCTTCATCGCGGGTGAATCGCGCGGCAAAATCTGGCGGGTGCGTCTGGTCAAGACGCCGCACGGCTACGTGGGCAAGGAATTCCTCATCGCGCGGCTTAATCGGCTGACTGTCGATCTGGCGATTTCTCCCAAAGGCGATCTTTATGTCTGTTGCCACAGCGGATTGCCCGACTGGGGCACCGGCCCGAAGGGCGAAGGGAAGATCTTCAAGATATCCTATACCGACCCGAAAGCGCCGCAACCGGTGATGGCCTGGGCGGCCGGGCCGACGGAAGTGCGCGTCGCCTTTGACAAGCCGCTGGACCCGTCCGTGACCAACGCGGTTCTGCTCGGCAGCAGCCGTGTTGGCGGGAACGCGCGTGATCCGGCGGCCGAACGGGACCGGCGCTCGAGCCGCGACGTTCTCACGAACACCGCCACAAACTTCATCGAATTCGGCGAATATGTCCGCGCCGCCGACCGCTACGAAGTGATCAAGCCGCCGTATCAAGTTGTGAAAAAGCAGGAAGCCGCGCCGCGCGGACGGCTGAAGATCGAAGCCGCGCATCTGGACGACGACCAGCAAACCCTCGTGCTGACGACCGAGCCGCATTCGCGGCCGGTGACTTACGCGCTGACCATCCCGGGCGTGAAAGCCAGGCGCGGCAAAGACCAGGGGCAGACCGTGGATGTGGATTATGATTTGAGCGGAGTGGCGGTGCTCCTGGCAAAACGGAAACTTTTCATGGACTGGGAGCCCGTCCGCGATCTTGCCCGCAAAGCCGGGATGAAGACGTCGGATTTCATTTGGAACGACTGGCTGCCCTACGCGGGCGTGGAATTCGCCCGGTTGTTTGCCGGGCCGTCAAAATATTTCGCGGAGGCAGATCGCCGGCTCAGCACCGGGACCGGCTTTGGGTTCAAAGTGCTCGCTCGATTGAATATGCCCGCCGCGGACGCCACGCTGCGGGTCAAATCGGCCGCTCCCTTCCGACTGATGGTTCCCGGGGCTGCTGTGATGATCACCAATTCAATCCGGAGCTCCGACGGAAATCAGTTTGCGGACCTGGCGGTAACCGGGGAGGTCAAGGACTCGTTTCTGGCCGTGTCCTGGAAAGGTGGAGCGGCCGACGCCGCCTTTACTTATTTCACCCGCGGTGATCCGACCGAGCGCCCGCTCCGGCCGGGGTTTTTATTTTCGCCGTGGTTCGTCGAGGGCAGCGAAGATGAAACCGACACGGAGTCCGCGCAGAAGCCCGCTTCTTCCCGGAATGGAGCCGACAACCTCGGCGGCGATTACGAGCGCGGCAGGAGTCTGTTCGTCAGCGACCCGTTGAAATGTTCGACCTGCCATCGCCTGCGCGGTGAAGGCGGGACAATCGGGCCGGACTTAAGCAACCTCGTTTCGCGCGACGCGGCCTCGGTGCTGCGCGACATCAGAGAGCCGAGCGCGTCCATCAACCCGGATTACGTCGCCTACAACGTCCTCGCCGGCGATGGCAGCGAATTGACCGGCTTCGTCCGGGCGCAGGATAACGCCTTCATCAAGCTGCTCGGCGCCGATGGCAAAGAGTTGATCTTTCGGCCGACCGAGGTGAAAGAGATGCGGGTCAGTTCCGTTTCGCTGATGCCGACGGGCCTGATCGATGGATTGAAGGAGGAGCAGGTTCATGACTTGCTGACCTTCCTTTTGAACGAACCGCCGCAACGTTCCACGAACGAACCGGGGCGTTTGTTCGACCCGCAACCCGCAACCCGCAACAATGCCGAAAATCGCAAATCGCAAATCGCAAATCGCAAATTGGAGATCGTCCTGGTCGCTTCCAAACAGGACCACGGACCCGGCCAGCACGATTACCCGGCGTGGCAGCAGACCTGGCTCCGGCTCCTGACTTCTTCGCCGTCGAACGTCACCGCGACCGCCGCGTGGGAATGGCCCACGGAAGACCAGTTTCGCGCGGCCAACGCAATCGTTTTCTATTACTGGAACCACGACTGGAACCCGGAACGTTACCGGCAATTGGACGAATACCTCGAGCGCGGCGGTGGCGTGGTGTTATTTCACTCGGCGACCATCGCCGACAAAGACCCGGAACAACTGGCCGAACGCATCGGCCTGGCGTCGCAGCCGCAGCGCACCAAATATCTCCACACGCCACTCGACCTGAAGATTGTCGCGGCGCCGGACCATCCCATTACCATCGATCTGCCGCGGCAGATTCATTTCCTCGACGAACCGTATTGGCCGATGATCGGCGATCCGTCGAAAATTGAGCCACTGGCGACGGTGAACCTGGAGGGTCAGGATTGGCCGATGATCTGGACGTTTCAAAAGGGAAAGGGGCGGGTGTTCGCCAGCATCCTCGGTCATTACACCTGGACGCACGAGGACCCGGTCTTCCGCCTCATTGCAATGCGCGGGCTGGCGTGGGCGGCGGGCGAACCGGTGGGGCGGTTTGAGAATCTCATTCCTCACGGGGCGGTTTCGCGCTGAACGACCTCGTGATAGGTGGCGAGGATTTTGTCCACGACAGTCGAGGTGGGCACGGGTTCGCCGTCGATCGCGCAGACCGGGACGATGCCGAGCGAACTGAGGCTGAGAAAGATGCCGTCGGATTTGCGCAACGATTCCGGTTTGATCACTCGTTTGTTGGAGGGCAGATTGAGCGCCTGGCACAATTCCAGAACCACGGCGCGGGTGATGCCGGGCAGCGCCCCGCGACCGGTCGGCGTCGTATAAACGGTGTCGCGATAAATCCAGAACAGGTTCGCGCTGGAGGTTTCGGCCACTTCACCATTGGTATTGAGCAGCAGCGCGTCGTCGGCATCCGCCGCTTCGGCTTCCGCGCGCGCGAGCACCTGCAGCAATTTGTTGTTCGTTTTGAACGATGACAAGGGGTCGCTGGCCGGCAGTTTGTAGGATGAGGTTTGCAGCCGCCAATGCGGCGGGTTTTGCGGGTCCACCGGCTGCATCGGGTCCAACGTCATCACGACGAGCGGCGCCTCGGCGCCTTTGGGGGAGTAACCGCGTTCGCCGGCGCCGCGCGAGAGCGTCAAGCGGAGCACGGCGTTGGGCATCTGGTTCCGCTCGATCAGTTGGCCGGCGAGCACGCGCAGTTCCTTGGGGGCGAAGGCGAGGCGGATCTTGAGGAAATCGGCGCCGCGGGTGAGCCGTTCGAGGTGTTGCGCCCAGCGAAACGGTTTGCCGTTATAAACCGGGATGGTTTCGAACACCCCGTCGCCATACAGAAAACTGCGGTCGGTCACGGGGACCAACGCCTGTTCTGCCGGAACAAATTGACCGTTGATTAAAACCGTCATACCTGCGGGCGGGTCGGCTGCCACGCCGGCCCGGACGTTGGGACAGCAGGGAATCGTTTTAGGTCTTTAGAAAAGCATATGCCGATTGCGGATGCAAATTCAACGTTGCCATAAAGCCGCCGGCTTTTGCCAGCGTTTCCTCGTATTCGGCCGCGGGAACCGAATCCGCTACGATGCCCGCTCCGACGTGAAAATAAGCCATGCCCTCCCGGCAAATCGCCGCGCGGATGAGGATGCTCAACTGGCTCTCGCGATTGAAGCCGAGATAACCGAGCGCGCCGGTGTAAGGCCCGCGGGTGATCGGTTCGAGTTCGTCGATGATCTCCAGGGCGCGGATTTTTGGCGCGCCGCTGATGCTGCCGCCGGGAAAACAGGAGGCGAAGGCGGCGAAATGCGTGACGTCCGACCGCAAACGGCCTTCGACCGAGGAGACCAGGTGCTGCACCTGCGCGTAGCGTTCGAGCCGGACCAGTTCGGGCACCTGGACCGAACCGTATTCGCTGACCTTGCCGAGGTCATTGCGCAACAGGTCGGTGATCATCACCAATTCGGCCATTTCCTTCGGGCTGGTCTGGAGTTCGTAAGTGAGCTGCGCGTCGCGCGTCGGGTCGGCCGCGCGCGGACGCGTGCCTTTGATGGGGCGCGTTTGAATGTGCGGTCCGCTCAAGCGCAGAAACAGCTCGGGCGACGATGACGCGATTTGAAACCCGCCGCAATCAAGAAACGCGGCAAACGGCGCGGGCGAAACGCCGGTCAGCCGTTGAAAGAATTCCCAGCCGCTCATAAAGCAGGGCGCGGCGAGTCGCTGTGAGAGGTTGACCTGGTAAATGTCGCCGGAACGGATATAGCGCCGGGCGCGTTCGACCGCGGCGATGAAATCGGCGCGGGAGACGTTCGAAAGGATTCGTTGAGGACCGGCCTCCGGTTTCCCATCACTCTGTGGGAGAGATTCCTCCGAACTTTGTGCGCGCATCGCGCCCGTGAACCAGCGAGCGGCCCCCTCACCCCGTCCCTCTCCCCCTCGGAGGGGGAGAGGGTGCCCGACGGGCGAGTGAGTGGGAGGCGCGGATAATTCAAGGGCGCTGCGGGCGGTCTCGCTCCGGGGTGATTCGTGAAGTTTATCCCGCCAAAATGACCGTTGCCGTTCCGCGCGCCTCTCGCTGCGCGAGCCGTCCAGGTCGAGGCCGGTCGAGACAACCCACGTTTTGCCCAGGCGATGATCCATGACGACGAGGCTGTCATAAAAGCCGACGTGGCAGTCCGGCAATTCAAGATCGTTGACCGCGCGGCGTGAGAGACGGGGTTCGACGAAGTTCTTCAAGTCAAATCCCCAATAGCCGAAGCAGCCGCCGAGCGGGAACGGTAAATCCACTTCGTCGAGCAATTCGTAGCGCGCCATCAAGCCGTCGAGCAGATGCCAGGGATTGCCGAACTGAACGGGGTTGTGTTCGCGGGAATGCAACTCGCACCGCGAACCGAAAGAACGGAATGTCAGGAACGGTCTGGCCGCGACGAACGAATACCGCGCCTGCGCCGAATCCAACAACGCGCTGCGCAGCAACACCACGCCCGGCTCGCCCGGGAGCTGGTCCACCAGCGACTCCGGCGAGTGTGGCGAGACGATCTCGTGAATCAACGGACGCATGCCGCGAGTGCGGGCGGACCGCCCGCGTGTCGGTTGTTTTTAAAAATCACGCCGTCGTGGCAGCGGCGAACCGCCCGCGCCCCTAATTTTTCTTCGCCAGTTGCCACAGCAACCAGGTGGATTCGTCGGACAACGCGGCTTTGCTGACGTAAGCCGCGTCGCCCGGCGAACCATCGCGCAGCGCCGTGGCGCCGCGGTTCAACACGGCGTGCGGCGCATGCTGCGCGAGCATCTGAACGAGCAAACCCAGTTTTTGCCACAGGTTCAAGTCCGCCCGGTCGAAGCAATACTTGAACGGAAAGGCGTCGGCTTCAATTTGAAACCGCATGGCGCCGCCGGCCAGGAAAATGTCCAGCATCAGCTTCGCGTCGTCCTCGACCTTGTGCCGCACCTGGGTGACGACCCGGGTGCGAAAGCCGCCAACGGGATTGAAGGTGTTCACGGTTTCTTCCGTTCGCGTGGCGCTCATGCCGAAGTGGCGGACCGCGCCGGCGGACACCAGCGCGAGCTGGGGCCACGGGACGGGAACCGTCCGGCCCAGCGGATCATAAATCGCCAGCGACTGCGGTTGTATTTCCAGGCGCCGGACAAACTTCGCGTCCGGCAGCTTCGGGAGCCGGGCGGCGTCCACCACTTCGGTCGGCACACCTTCGGCCTGCAACGCGCGCTGCAAGGCGTTGGCCGCATCGGGCGAAAGGTTTTTCAGGAGGATACCGCAGGTCTCCCTGGCCGCTTTGACCGCGTCGGCGTCGGTCAAGGTTTTGAGCGACTTGAAGGCGCGCTTCACCTGGTCGGCAGTCGGAGCGACCGGATCGGTTAGAAGAAGGCAGCAGGACATATTAAAGACGCAAGGCTCTCGTGAGGCCGGCATCCGATTTCAACGGGCTGACCAGGGCCAGATTCAACCGTTCGGAGCGGAAAAAGTCACGCGCAACCGCCCGGATCTCGCCGGCGGTGACCTGGGCCAGTCGCCGTTTGATTTCCGAGGCGGGGATGATTTTGCCGTAGCCGAGGAGTTGTTCGCCCAGCCACATCATCTGGCTCTCGGTGTTTTCCAGGCTGAGATCAATCTGGCCGATGACATAATCGCGCGCGTGGCGCAGTTCGCTGGCGGCCGGCGGCGCCTCGGCCAGGCGACGCAGTTCGCGCAGGATAAGCTTGAGCGTTTTGGACACATTGTCGGTGTCCAGCCCGGCGGAAATCACGAGATCGCCGGCATCGTCGAAGAAACTCAGCGAGCTGTAGATATTGTAAGCCAGGCCGCGGTCCTCCCGCACGACCTGAAAAAGACGGGAACTCATGTTCTCCCCCAGAAGGGTGTTGAGCAGGCGCAGGGCGAAGCGGTGTTCGTCGTGGCGCGAACAGGTGCGAATGCCGAGCGCGAGCTGGGTTTGTTCCGTTCGCTTGGTAAAGAGACGGAGGTGCGGCCTGCTTTGCCCGTTGTCTGCGGGGATGAAACGCGGTCGCCGGCCAGTCAGGAACCGCGGAACATAACGCGCGACGGCCTTGACCACGCGTTTGTGCGCGAGGTTGCCCGCCGCGGCGAGCAACGTCGCGCCGGTCACATAATTGGTCCGCCGAAAACCCAGCAGATCGGCGCGCGCCATCGAGTCGAGCGTTTTCTCCGTGCCGGTGAGCGGACGCCCCAGCGGCTGGTCGGGCCAGAGCGTTTCGTTGAGCAGTTCCTGGACGTGGTGCTGCGGCTGGTCGAGGTACATCGCCAGTTCTTCCTTGATGACGCTGCGCTCCTTCTCAATTTCCAGCGGATCGAACTTCGAGTTGAGAAACATGTCAACCAACACGTCGAGCAGATCGTCGAAGTGATCGTGACGCGCCTTCGAATAAAAGCAGGTGCTTTCCTCGCCGGTGAAGGCGTTCAAATAGCCGCCGATGCCCTCGACGGCCTGGGAAATTTCCTTGGCCGAACGCTTTTTCGTTCCTTTGAACAGGAGGTGTTCGATGAAATGGGAAACGCCGTTCAGTTCCCGCGGTTCGTAACGACCCCCCACACCCACCCATAATCCGAGGCTGACGCTGGCCATGTGCGGCATTTCCGCGGTGGCGACCGTCAGTCCGTTGGGCAGGCGGGTGATTTGATGCATGTCAGGCGGCAACATTTTGGTGCGGGTGAAATCAGGCAAGCGCGGGTGTCTCCGCCGGGCGGACGCGGCGCCGGCAATCGACGATCGCGACGCCTTTGCTCGCCGCCTCCGTGAGACCCGACGCTCCACCGGTGATGACTGACAGATCAAAGATCTCGTCGTTCATGGGCGGAAGATAGGCACGGCGGGCGGCAGTGACAAGCGTGGAGCCGGATCGAGCGCAAATCGGAGCGCAGCCCTCCGGCAGGGCGCGTTCAAGAATGGGGCGGGGACGGCCTCGTCCCCGCATCTTGTCCACCGCAAGCAGTTTTGCGGGGACGAGCCGTCCCCGCCCCTGATTACTCACTTTCTTGAACGCGCCCTGAGCCCTCCGGAAAGCTTTTCAATTTGATATTGCCGTGGGTTTGCAGTTGTGTGAGATTGTCCCTGCCAGTCGTTCGCGCCGGGTGGCGCGCAAAGTGAACGGCGAACGCGGACGTTCTCCACGTCAACGGGAATTCGGCGCGAAGCCGAGTTTAACAGAGCGCAGATTCAATTGCGGGCTCATTTCCGGAGCAGGAAAGAGCCGCAGACGAGAGAGTGTCGGTCGATTCGCGGCCCGGTTTCGGGCGGGCCCATTTCTTGCAACCGCCGTGGATTCCGCGCCGGCTGTTTCTCCCGGCAGAAATCAATGAACCTGTCCGTCAGCAGGAAAATCAAGATCGGGTCTGCGGTTTCGTTGGTGGTCGTGCTCGCCGCCGGAATCGTTGCTCTGCGAAACGCGGACGAGATCAAAGCCAACGCGGCCCTGGTCGCGCACACGTTTCAAGTGTTGCAGCAGTTGCAGAATCTCGCCAATGGACTGAGCCAGGCGGAGAGCGCGGAGCGCGCCTACCTCATCACCAGCGAGGACTCCTACCAGGAAGCGGTCCAGGCGGCTGTGGCCACCATTACTCCGGGCCTGCGCTCATTGCGGACGTTGACCGGCGATAATCCATCCCAACAACGAAGGTTGGATTCCCTGGAGCCGGTGATCTCCCGGCGGCTGGACACGTTGCGGAAGAAGCTCGATCTGCTGCAGGCCAACCAAGGCAAGATGACTCCCCAGATCCAGAGGCTGTTCCAGGATGGGACCCGTCTCATGGCGGAGGCGCGCCAGTTGATCGCGGCCATGCAGGCCGAGGAGCAAGAGCTGCTGGCGGGGCGCCAGGCGCAGGCGAAGGCGGCGTTTGCCACAGCGGCCCGGAGAGTTGTGTTGTGGACCCTGGTGGCCTTTCTGTTGGTGGGACTGACCAGCTCCCTGGTCACGCGCAGCGTCACTTCGCCGCTCCGATTGCTGAGCGAGGGTGCAGCCAAAATCGGCGCCGGCGAATATGGTTTTCGCGTGGCCGTGCGTTCCAAGGACGAACTGGGGCGTCTGGCGACGCTGTTCAACGAAATGGCCGAACAGGTCCAACGCCGGCAAATGACACTGACCGAACAGGATTGGGTGAAAACGAGTCTGGCAAAATTTTCCCGCCTGTTTCAGGGCCAACGCGATCTTTCCATCTTCTGCCGGACGATTTTGAACGAACTGGCCGCGTTGGTGGGCGCGCAGCACGCGGTTTTCTACGTGCGCGACCCCGCCGCCGAACCGGCCGCCCTCAAGCTCGAGGCGTGTTACGCGTTCGACCGTCCCAAACCGCGCATCCAGCCTGGCGAAGGCCTGATCGGCCAATGCCTTCTCGACCGCCGGCGCGTGCTGTTGCGCGACGTGCCGGCGGATTATCTGCAAATCAATTCCGCCCTGGGCCGCGGGCGGCCGGCCAACCTGCTGGTGTTGCCCGCCGTTTTTGAAGCGGAGGTCAAGGCGGTCATCGAGCTGGCTTCGTTCCAGCCGTTCAGCGAAATCCAGCTCACG
Organism: Haliangiales bacterium; assembly: GCA_035637175.1. Lineage (GTDB taxonomy): Bacteria > Verrucomicrobiota > Verrucomicrobiia > Limisphaerales > AV2 > AV2. Next base: position 9,131 of record DASPXS010000296.1, read on the forward strand.
TTGCTGAATCAACTGGCGGAGAGCCTCGGCATCGTGCTGACCACGGTTGAAACCGGGATGCGGACCGAGGAACTGTTGCAGCAGGCCCGGTCGCTTTCGGAAAGCCTGCGGGGTCAGCAGCGGGAGTTGAGCGAGAAAAACCGCGAACTCGAAGACCAGGCTGACCAGTTGAAAAAATCCGAACAGTTGCTGCACGATCAGCAGGAGGAATTGAAACAGGCGAACGAGGAGCTCGAGCAGACCAACGAGGAATTGCGGCAGGCCAACGAGGAGATGGAGGAGAAAGCAAACCTGCTGGCGCAACAAAAGCAGGAAGTCGAACGCGCCAATCGCGAGCTGGAACTGGCCCGCGCCGCGCTGGAAGACCAGGCGCGGCAATTGGCCCGGACCTCCAAATACAAGTCGGAATTTCTGGCCAACATGTCCCACGAACTGCGCACGCCGCTGAACAGTTTGTTGATCCTTTCCCGGTTGCTCGCGGAAAACACGGAGAAAAACCTGACCGACAAACAGGTCCAACACGCGAAGACCATTTACTCGTCGGGCAACGATCTGCTGGAATTGATCAACGACATCCTCGACCTCTCGAAGATCGAATCCGGGACCGCCGAAGTCGAGGTGAGAGAACTGCAATTCCCCGAGCTGGCCAGATTCGTGGAAGACACCTTTCGGCACGTCGCCGAGAGCAGGAACCTGGACTTCCAGGTCCGCCTCGATCCGCAGCTTCCCCGGACCCTGAGCACCGATGGCCGCCGCCTGGAACAGGTCATCAAAAACCTGCTCTCCAACGCGTTCAAGTTCACCGAGAAAGGTTCGGTCGAGTTGAAGATCGGCGTGGCCGCGCAGGGCTGGGACGCGCGCGGCCGCTGGCTGAACGCGGCGGAGAAGGTGATTGCATTCACCGTGACCGACACGGGAATCGGCATTCCCCCGGAAAAACAGCAGCTCATCTTTGAAGCCTTCCAGCAGGCCGATGCCGGCACCGCTCGCAAATACGGCGGCACGGGACTGGGGCTTTCCATCAGCCGCGAGCTTGCCCGTCTGCTGGGCGGCTCGCTCCAGGTCGAGAGCGTTTTGGGACAAGGCAGCGCTTTCACGCTCTATCTTCCGGCGACTTTTCCCGCCGGCCAATGGGCGGAATTGAAAAGAACCGGTCCGCGGAGCGACGACGCGATTCGTCCGGCGCCGGCCGCGCCCGCGCGGGAGGAGACCGGCGCGGTCGCATCGATGGAGACGGAGGAAGACTTCGTGGAGGACGACCGCGCCGGTCTGCGGCCGGACGATTGCGTGTTGTTGATCGTCGAGGATGACAGGAATTTCGCCCGCGTGCTGGTGGAATTTGCGCGCGAGAAAAAGTTCAAGGCAGTGGTGGCGCGGACCGCCGCCCAGGGCATTGCCCTGGCGCGCGAGCTGCAGCCGGCGGCCATCACACTCGACCTGTTGCTGCCGGACAACGACGGCTGGGTGGTGCTCGACCGGCTCAAGCACGACCCGAAAATGCGGCACATCCCCGTCCACCTCATCTCCGTGGAGGAACAGCGCGAGCGCGGCTTGCGGCTGGGCGCGGTTTCCTATTTGCAGAAGCCGGTTACCAAAGAGGCGCTGGAAGGCGCGCTGAACCAGACCATCGAATTCATCAACCGGCCGGTCAAAAATCTGCTCATCGTGGAAGACGACCCGGCGCAACGCCGGAGCCTGGTGGAACTGGTCGGCAACGGCGACGTGCGCACTACCGCGGTGGGAACCGCCGCGGAAGCGTTGGCGGCCCTGAAAAACCATCCCTTTGACTGTCTGGTGTTGGATTTGGTCCTGCCGGACATGACGGGCGCCGAACTGATCCGGCAAATTCACAAAAGCTGCGGCCATCATTCGCCGCCCATCGTCGTTTATACCGGCAAAGAACTGTCGCGCCAGGAAGAGACCGAGCTGCGGATGATTTCCGAGTCCATCATCATCAAGGATGCGCGTTCGCCCGAGCGGTTGCTCGACGAGACCGCCTTGTTCCTTCACCGCGTCCAGGCCAAACTGCCGGAATCGAAACGCCGCATGATCGAGCAGGTGCAACGGCACGATTCCATCCTGTCCGGGCGCAAGGTGCTGGTGGTGGATGACGATGTGCGAAACATTTTTGCCATCACCAGCGCCCTGGAGAGTCATCAGATGCAGGTGCACTATGCCGAGAGCGGTCAGGCCGCCCTCGATCTGTTGCAGAATCATCCGGACATCGAAGTGGTCCTGATGGATGTGATGATGCCGGAAATGGACGGGTTCGAAGCCATTCGCCGCATCCGCCAGATGGACCATTTCAAAAAACTGCCGATCCTCTCGGTCACCGCCAAGGCCATGAAAGGCGACCGCGAACGATGCCTCCAGGCCGGCGCTTCGGATTACATCACCAAACCGGTGGATGTGGACCAGCTCCGTTCCCTGCTGCGGGTCTGGCTCTACCAATGAACAGAGGGGGCCGTCGTCCATGTCGCATCGCAAGAACAGTGAGAGCCAGACGCCAGTGGGCCAGAAGAGCGTTTCCTGGCGGTCGGACGCCGAACGGGAATCCGCCGAGTTGCGTGAACTGACGGAAGCCATTTTTGAACGGTGTGGCCTGGACTTTCGCGATTATGCCTGTTCCTCGCTGAAACGGCGCGTGCTGCGCCAGGTCGCGGCGGAAAAGGCCGGCACCATTTCCGCCCTGGGGAAGCTCGCGCTCGCCGATCCCGCGTGTCTGGAGCGGTTGTTGATGTCGTTGACCGTCCACGTCACGGGCATGTTTCGCGACCCCGGTTTTTATCAGGCCCTGCGAACGCAGGTCGTGCCCCGGTTGCGGACTTATCCTTACCTGCGTTTGTGGGTGGCGGGCTGTTCCACCGGGGAAGAAGTTTATTCGCTGGCCATCCTGCTGCACGAGGAAGGGCTTCAGCCACGCTGCCGCATCTATGCGACCGATTTGAATCAAGCGGTGCTGGACAAGGCCCGGGCCGGGGTTTTCCCGCTCTCGGCGATGCAGGAGCACACGCGCAATTATCAAAAGGCGGGCGGGCAGGGCGCCTTCGCCGACTATTACACGGCTGACGACGCGCTGGTCATCTTCCGGCCGTTCCTGCGGGAGAATGTGGTGTTCGCCCGGCACAATCTCGCCGGCGATGCTTCCTTCAATGAATTCCACGCCATCTTCTGCCGCAACGTGATGATCTACTTCAATCGATCGCTCCAGGCCCGCGTACACATCCTGTTTCACGACAGCCTCGTCACCTTCGGCTATCTCGGCCTGGGCCGCAGTGAATCGCTGCGTTTTTCGCCGTGTGAAAGCTGTTACGAAGTGGTGTCGGCCAAAGAACGGCTTTACCGGAAGGTCAAATGATTGTCATTGGCGCATCCTCGGGTGGTTTGAAGGCGCTGCAAACGCTGCTCAGCGGCCTGCCGCGCGCGTTCGCGCCGCCGCTGGCGGTGGCGCTGCATCGGTCCCGGGACACCGACGATCTCCTGCAGCCCGCCCTCCAAAGGCACAGCGCCCTGCCGGTGATCGAAGTGATGGACAAGGAGCCGATTCAACCCGGGCGCGTTCACGTCGGCCCCCCTGACTATCACCTGCTGGTTGAGCCCGGGCATTTCAGCCTTTCGACCGACGAGCCGGTCAACTTTGCGCGCCCGTCCATTGATGTGCTGTTTGAATCGGCAGCGGACGTTTTTGGCCCGGCGGTGATTGGCGTGATTCTGACCGGTTCCAGCCGGGACGGCGCGCGTGGGGCGGAGCGGATCCGGCTGCGTGGCGGCACGGTGATCGTGCAGGAACCGGCGACGGCGCAAAGTCCGGTCATGCCTGCGGCCGCGCTGGCCGCCACGCAAACCCCTTATGTCCTGCGCCTGGAGCAGATGGCGGGCGCGCTGATTCTAGCGGCCGAATCGACGCTGACGAGAAATCCATGAACACCGATCCGAAAGTCAACGTCCTGCTGGTGGACAACGAGCCGGCCAACCTGATCGCGCTCGAGGCGACCCTCGAGTACCTCGGCCAGAATCTCGTGAAGGCCTATTCCGGCACCGAAGCGCTGCGTTATGTGCTCGATCAGGATTTTGCGGTCATCTTGCTCGACGTGCAGATGCCCGGGTTGAACGGCATTGAAACGGCGGCGTTGATTCGCGAGCGCGAGCGGTCCCGGCACATCCCGATCATTTTTCTTACCGGCGCCGTCAAGACCGAGGAGATGATGTTCAAAGGCTATTCCGCCGGGGCTGTGGATTATTTGATGAAGCCCATTGTCTCGGAAGTGTTGCGGGCGAAGGTGGAAGTATTCGTGGAACTGGCCCAGGCCCGCCAGAAGCTTCAGCAGGAGATTATGGAACGGGCCCGCGTGGCGACGGAAATCGCGAAGTTGAACCGGGTGCTGGAGGAGAAAAACAAAGACCTCATGGCGGCAAACGCGGACCTGGAAACGTTCGGCTATTCCGTCTCGCACGACCTCCGCGCGCCCTTGCGTCACATCCAGGGTTACATTGACATCCTGGAGGAATCCGCCGGCCCCAAACTGGACGATGAAGACCGCCAACAAATGAAATGCATCAAGGACTCGGCCTCGCGCATGGGCCAGTTGATCGACGACCTCCTGACATTCTCGCGCATCGGTCGCGCGGAAATGCTCAAACGAACGGTCAACATGGACGCGCTGGTCCGGGAAACGTTGCAGGAAGCGCAGCCGGACCTGTCAGGCCGCAACATCCTCTGGAACGTCCAGCCGCTGCCCGAAGTTCAAGGCGACTGCAACCTGCTGCGCCAGGTGTGGGTGAATCTCATCTCCAACGCCGTGAAATACACCCGCCCGCGCGACCCGGCCAGGATCGAAATCGGCCACGCCGTTCAGGACAACGAGATCATCTTCCATGTGCGCGACAATGGCGTCGGCTTCAACATGGATTACGCGAACAAACTCTTCGGCGTGTTCCACCGGCTGCACAGCGAGAGCCAGTTCGAAGGCACGGGTATCGGGCTGGCCAACGTCCGCCGCATCATCCAACGTCACGGCGGCCGCACCTGGGCCGAAGGCCAGGAGCAGGCCGGCGCGACGTTTTATTTCACGCTGCCCGCAAAGTAAAAGCCGGAGGCTCGCGCCTCCGGCTTGTTCCTCCCGACTCGAAAAAGCCTTACGAACAACCCAGGCTTTCACCGCAGTTCAGGCACTTGTAACAGGCGCCGTTGCGCACCGCGACGTGGCCGCAGTTCGGACAGGTCGGCGCATCCTGTTGAAAGTGCGCCAGGGCGTCGCTCAGGCTCGTCATCGTACGGTCCTGGGGCGCGCCGTGGCCGTTGCCCTGTCCCTTGCCGCCGTTTGTGTTGGCGGACCGCAGGCTGAGGGTGGTGTCGTCTTCAGACAGCGGCAGCTCCGGGACCGGGCGGTTTATTTTTTTTTTAATTTCCTCGAGCAGACCGGGCATGGGCAGGTCCGGTTGTTTCACCCCGTTGGCCTGGCGATAATCCGGGATAAACTGCAGGGCCATCCAGCGGAAGACGTAATCAATGATCGAGGACGCATTGCGAATCTCCGGGTTCTTGGTGAAACCGGACGGCTCGAACCGCTGGTGCGCGAATTTCTTCACCAGCGCCTCCAGCGGCACTCCGTATTGCAGCGCCATGCTGGTCAACGTGCCGACGCAGTCCATCAACCCGCCGATGGTCGAGCCTTCCTTGGCCATGGTGATGAACAGCTCGCCCGGCTGGCCGTCCCCAAACAGGCCGACGGTGAGATAACCTTCGTGGCCGGCGATGTCGAACTTGTGGGTGATGGCCGTGCGGGTCTCCGGAAGACGGCGGCGCAAGGGCTGGACGGCTTGAGCGCGCAGCCGGACAACCTCTTCTTCGAGTTCCTTGAGGCGAACGGGCAGCTTCTCCACCTGGCCGGCGCGCTCGCCCCCTTCGCGGGTCTTCCGGGTGTTGAGCGGCTGCGAACGTTTCGAGCCATCGCGATATATCGCGACGCACTTGAGGCCCATTTTCCAGGCATCGACGTAGGCATTCCGGATGTCGGCGGCGGTCGCCTGGTTCGGCAGGTTGACCGTCTTGGAAATCGCCCCGCTGATGAACGGCTGCGTGGCCGCCATCATTTTCAGGTGGGCCATATAATGAATGCTGCGCTGGCCCCGATACGCCTTGAAGGCGCAGTCGAAGACCGGCAAATGCTCGGGTTTCAGGCCGCTGCCAATCACTTGTGGGACCGGCGTCCCGCCGGCCGCTTCATTTTGGTTGACCGCCGGGACGGCCGTCCCGGCTTCCTCGACGTCTTCGATGGTATCGAACCTCTCGATGTGCGCGACGACGTTCTCGATCTCCTTCGCGCTGTAGCCCAGGCGCTGGAGCGCCTGCGGCACGGTGCGGTTCACGATCTTCAGCATCCCGCCGCCGGCGAGCAGTTTGTATTTGACCAGCGCGATGTCCGGTTCGACCCCGGTGGTGTCGCAGTCCATCAGGAAGGCGATGGTGCCGGTGGGCGCGAGCACGGTGACCTGCGCGTTGCGATAACCCTGCTTCTTGCCCAGGGACAGCGCGCGGTCCCAGCATTGCCGGGCCTCTTCTTTCAGGTAATTGAATTCCTGGCTCGGCTGGATCTGTTCGACGGCATCGCGATGGAGTCGGATGACGCCCAGCATGGACTCGACATTGTCCGGCTGGAGCGGCTTGGGGACGTGGGCGCACCGGGCGTCGTGGTAGCCCTGGAAGGGGCCCAGGGCGCCGGCGATTTCCGCCGATTGCTCGTAGGCATGCCCGGTCATGATCGCGGTGATGGCGCCGGCCAGGGCGCGTCCCTCATTGGAGTCGTAAGGCAGGCCGTAACTCATGATCAGCGAACCCAGGTTCGCATAGCCAAGGCCCAGCGTGCGGAAGATGTGCGAGTTCTCCGCGATCGGCTTGGTGGGGTAGCTGGCGTTGTCCACGATGATTTCCTGCGCGGTGATGAAGATCCGCACGGCGGCCTTGAACCGTTGGACATCGAAGGTGCTGTCCTCGCGTTTGAATTTCATCAGGTTCAACGAGGCCAGGTTGCAGGCGGTGTTGTTGAGGAAAACGTACTCGCTGCACGGATTGGTGGAGTGAATCGGCTCGGCGCCTTTGCAGGTGTGCCACCTCTGAATGGCGCCGTCGTATTGCATTCCGGGGTCGCCGCAGATCCAGGTCCCTTCGGCGATTTTGTCGAGCAGTTTGCTGGCGTCCTTCTTGTGCAACGGCTGGCCGGTGGTGACCGAGCGCGTCCACCATTCCTTCCCCTCGAGCGCGGCCTGCATGAACTCGTCGCCGGCGCGCACCGAGAGGTTTTCGTTTTGGTACATCACGCTGCCGTAGGCGTCGCCGTTGTAGGAACCGTCGTAGCCCTGTTCGATCAGCGCCCAGGCCTTCTTTTCCTCCTTCTGCTTGCAATCAATGAATTCCTCGATGTCGCCGTGCCAGTCGCGCAGGGTGTTCATCTTGGCGGCGCGCCGGGTCTTGCCGCCGGATTTCACGACATTGGCGACCTGGTCATAGACTTTGAGGAACGAGAGCGGGCCGCTCGGACGGCCGCCGCCGCTGAGTTTTTCCTTGCTGGAGCGAATCGGTGAAAGGTCGGTGCCGGTGCCCGAGCCGTATTTGAAGAGCATCGCCTCGCTGTAAGCCAGCCGCATGATGTCTTCCATGTTGTCCTCGACCGACTGGATGAAGCAGGCGCTGCCCTGCGGATATTCGTATTGCGTCGAGGCGCGCTGCGCTTCGCCGGTCTGGCGATGGTAATACCAGTTGCCTTTGGCGGAGTTCTTTCCGACGCCATATTGATGGTAGAGCCCGACGTTGAACCACACCGGTGAGTTGAACGCGCCGTATTGGTTGACGCACAACCAGGTCAACTCGTCGCAGAAGACCTCGCCGTCCGCCCGGCTGAAATAGCCGTCTTTGACACCCCAGTCCGCTATCGTGCGGCAGACGCGGTGAACGAGCTGTTTCACGGAAACCTCGCGCTCCGGTGTGTTCTGTTCGCCGTAAAAATATTTCGAAACGACCACCTTCGTGGCCAGCACGGACCAGGACTTCGGCACTTCGACGTTTTCCTGCTTGAAAATCACCTTGCCGCTGTCATCGGTGATTTCCGCGGTCCGTTTCTCCCATTCGATTTGGTCGAAGGGATCCACCTTTGCGGCGCTGAAAACGCGATCGATCTTTAAGGCGTGCTCGCCGGAGGTCGGCGCGTTGCGTCGGCCCGCTTTGGAATGGACACGGCTGTGGCTCCGGGCAGCCGTCGGAGACGGTAATTCATTGCGTGCGTCGATCATGGCTTTAATAGCGTGGTTGATTAAGGCGTTGACTACTAACCTTACCCGAATCGGGCCAGTTCGGCACATTCGGAAAGGCACGACAATTCGACAAAACAGTTATTAACCTGCTCAAGCAGGGCGGGGCAAAAGCCCCATTTGTTGGGCAGCAACAACCAGAATAGCACTATAGATTGTGGTGGCAACTATTTTTTTGAGAAAATTACTCGTGCAGTTCCCGAAGCGATGGACAACCTTTTGTTGCATATGCAACAAAAGGTTGTCCAGGCAGATTTGGTCGAGCGGCCCCATTAGCGACGCCGCAACGGGACCCTGCGCCGCTTCCCACGCTGACGCGGGGGCGAACCGGCCTTGAACTTCCGCATCGACTCCACGGTTTTGGGACGCGCCCGGGCGACCAACACGATGGGACAGCCCTCGTAGCCGAACGCCTTGCGAAGTTCGCCCGCCAGGTACTTCGTGTACGGTTCCGAAAACAATTCGTCGCGGCTGACGAACAGCAGAAACGTCGGGGGCACCTGCTTCACCTGTGTCGCGTAGAAAAACTTCAGCCGACGTCCGATGGCGCTGAGCGGCTGTCGCCGTTCGATGGCGTCGTGCAGCGTGCGATTCAAAATCGCGGTTGGGATTTTTTGCTGCAATTGGGCCGCGACATAACGCACAGCCTCCAGCAGGCGCTCGAGGTGGAAGCCGGATTTGGCCGAAGTGAAAATCACCGGCGCGAAATCGAGGAAGAACAGATATTCCTGCACCCATTGGCCGAACTGGGCGAGCAGGGTCATGGTCTCGGGCTCGTCCCGGTGTCGCGCTTTGCTTTTTCGCCGGGCGATTTCTTCCTCGCGCGCTTTGCGCACCGCTTCTTCAACCAGGTCCCATTTGTTCACGACCACAATGCACGCCTTTTTTTCTTCCAGTATTTTTCCGCCGATTTTTTTGTCCTGCTCGGTGATGCCGTCTTCGGCGTCGAGGACGAAGACCGCGATGTCGCAGCGGCCAATTGAATCCTCCGATCGTTTCACGCTGAAGAATTCAATCGAATCGCTCACTCGCCGCTCTTTGCGAATGCCGGCGGTGTCGATCAACAGGTATCGCTGCCGGACGCCGTCGGTCTCGACTTCAAACGGCACATCCACCGCGTCGCGCGTCGTGCCCGGAATCGGGCTGACGATCACGCGCTCGGACCGGGTGAGCGCGTTGATCAGCGACGACTTGCCGACGTTCTGTCGGCCGACGATGGCGAGTTTCAGGGGGGCCGTTGCGGGTTGTGGGTTGTGGCCTGCCGGTCGGCTGGCATCGTTCGTGTCGGGTGAACTCGAAACTCGAAACTCGGTATTCGAAACCGGCGAAAGCAAAGCGATGGCCGCATCCATGAGCGCGGCCATGCCTCTGTCGTGAATCGCGCTGACGGGAAAAATCCTGTGGAAACCCAGCTCGGCGAATTCTGCGGCCTCGGCTTCGAGGTCGGAAACATCCGCTTTGTTGACGGCCACCAGCACCGGTCTGGCGCACCGGCGCAGGAGCCCGGCCACTTCGCGGTCCAGGGGGACGATGCCTTCGCGCACGTTGACAACGAAAATGATGACGTTGGCGCTGTCCATGGCAATTTGGACCTGTTCCCGCGCCGCCTGCGTGATCGCGTCCGGCGCCTTTTCGCCCCGCAGCAGTCCGATGCCGCCCGTGTCCACCAGCGTGAATGGCCTGCCGCGCCACTCCGCCTCGGCGCCGACGCGGTCCCGCGTGACGCCCGGTCGGTCGTGGACGATGGCGATGCGCCGCCCGACGATGCGGTTGAACAGTGCCGATTTGCCGACATTCGGACGCCCCACGATGGCAATCAAACCTGACATGCCACAAGCATGAACGAGGGGCGGCGAACCTGAAAGTGAAAATCAATTTGGCGTGGGCCCAATTACCGCTCCGGGTGCGACTAAATCTGTTGCTCGCAGCGCCGGCGTCCCCGCCGGCGTCCCCGCCGGCGAGTGAGGGTGGCGTCTCGCCACCGAGCATCGTCCTGGCACCGAGACGGTGCAGGAACTCGCCGCCGAGACGGCTGCGCTACCGGTCTGGCCGACAGATTTAATCGCACCTTACCGCTCCCGGCCGCTGAGAATATCGTTGAGGGCGGCTGTCGAGATGCCATAATCAGGGCAAAATCACCCGAGCGAATTTATGAGCGACCCAACCCCGCCCGCCTCGGCGCCTCCTCCTCCCAAACGTCGCGGCTGTTTTTTCTACGGATGCATTACGGTGCTCGTCATCATGGTTTTCTTCGGCGTCGCCGGGTTTATTGCGTTTCGTTATGTGCTCAATCGTTTCATTGCCGTCGCCGAGCAATATACCGACACCAAGCCGATGACCCTGCCTAAAGTCGAGCTGTCCGCGGCTGACTACGAGCAACTCAACAAACGGGTCACCGCATTCGGGGACGGACTGAACGGCCCGGAAGCCGTGCCCCCGCTGGTGCTGAGCGGAGAGGAAATCAACGCCCTGATCGCCAACGATCCGAATTGGAAACAAATGAAAGGGAAAGCGTATGTGACCGTCGAGGGGGACCAGATCAAGGGTCAGGTGAGCGTTCCGTTGGCCGAGTTTGCCGGGCGAGTGCCGGGACTCTCCCGCCTCAAGGGAAGGTATTTGAACGGTTCAGCCGCTTTGAAAGTCTCGCTGAGCAACGGCCAGTTGGTGGTCACGCTCCGGTCGCTGGAGGCCAAAGGCCAAAGCCCGCCCCAACAAGTCATGACACAACTTCAAACGGTGAATTTCGCTCAAGATGCGTCGCAAAACCCAAAAACGGCGGAGCTGATCGGCAAATTGGAGAGCATTGAAGTCAAAGACGGCGAAGTCATCATCAAAGCGAGGACGAAGAAATGACCGGCGGTTGCCGGAGAGCGTACATGACAACGGATTGCACGAATGGCAGGCATCACAGGTGGGACGGACGGGCGGGACGCCCGTGCCACTAACACATGGCCGCGGGTTGCCAAAATGGCAGGCATCACAGGGGCACCGGCAGCACGGTCGGAATCCTGGCAGCTTTGTACTGCGCCCTCGTCCTGACGGCGGATGGAGGCGATAAGCTGATCGGCACCAGGCCGTCCGGTTGGCAGGTCGATCACTGGCTGAACTCCGCGCCACTGAGCCTTGCGGAGTTGAAGGGAAAAGTTGTTCTGGTCCGGTGGTGGACGGCGTCGGGATGTCCCTACTGCCAGGCCACTGCCCCCGCGTTGAATGAGTTTTACAGCAAATTTCACGGACGCGGTCTGGAGGTCATCGGCTTCTACCACCACAAATCGGACGAACCGCTCGACCCGCGCCTCGTCGCAAGCCGGGCGAAGGAATTCGGGTTCAAATTCCCGGTGGCCATCGACACCGACTGGCGCACACTGAAACTGTGGTGGCTGGACACCGGCGACCGCGACTGGACCAGTGTCAGCTTTCTGATCGACCGCCAGGGCGTTATCCGTTACATCCATCCGGGCGGGCAATACGTGAAAGGGGACAAGGCGTACGCGGAACTGAAGTTGAAGATCAAGGAATTGCTGGCGGAAAAATGAAACGTGATGCGGGGTGCACGATTCCTGGTTCGCAGCACGACCGCCCGGGTTTCACGCAACACGCGTCCCGCACCACACTCACAGCTTCAATCCAAACAGCCGGTTGTGCTCCTGGATGACGTAGCGGTCCGTCATTCCGGCGATGTAATCGCAAACCGCGCGGTGCAGTCCGATCTTTTTGATGCGCTTGCGTGATTGCGCGCCGACTTCCCGCGGGTGCTCCAGGTAATACTGGAACAGTTGTTCCATCATCCGAATGGCGCGCTGGTTCGGTTCGTGAACCACGGGATTGTAGTAGAGGTTTTTGTAGAGGTAATCGCGAAGCTCAAGATTCAGCTCGCGGCGCTTTCCACTGTATTGGACCAACGACCTGGATTGGCGGCGAACGTCATCGGCGGACGCGACTCCCGAATCAAGGATCTTTTTCTCGGTGGTCTCGACGACGTCGCGCACCTGGCCGTCGATCAGGCAACGGATGATGAAATAACGGCGGCATTCCTCGGGCAGGTCGCCGTATTCTTTTTGGACGGTTCGGGCGGACTGACGCCAGAGCCGCACCTGGCGGTTCAGTTTATTCTCGGACAAAAGCCCCGAGTCCAACCCATCGTCAAGGTCGTGGCTGTAATAAGTGATTTCGTCGGCGAGATTGGCCACTTGCGCTTCCAGAGAAGCGGACTTTGCCTGGAACCCTTCGCGGTCGCCCGGATGATCGTAGCTGGTTTCGTGTTTGGCCAGACCTTCGCGGACTTCCCAGGACAAATTCAGGCCGGAAAATCCGGGGTATTTCTGCTCCAGCTCCTCAACCACGCGCAGGCTCTGGCGATTGTGCTCGAAGCCGCCATGGCCCTTCATCAGTTTGTCCAGGACCCTCTCGCCTTTGTGGCCGAAGGGCGAATGCCCGAGGTCGTGCGCCAGCGCGATGGTCTCAGCCAGGTCCTCGTTCAACTTCAGCGCGCGGGCGACGTTCCGCGCGATGGCGGCGACTTCCATGGTGTGCGTCAGCCGTGTGCGCAGATGATCGCCGGTGCCGTTGAGAAAAACCTGCGTCTTGTATTCCAGCCGGCGGAACGCGCGCGAGTGAATGACCCGGTCGCGGTCGCGCTGATAATGCGTCCGCCAGTCGGGGGGCTCTTCCGCATAGATGCGGCCGCGCGTCTGGGCGCTGAACTGGGCGTAAGGGGCGAGGATTTGTCGCTCCAGCTTTTCCAGTTCTTCGCGAAGGCGGGGCATATGGTGAATGCGGAACGCGAAATCCGCAATGCGGAACCGGGCGAATTAACTCGCCAACAGTTCCTGCACCGAAACGCCATTCAACTCGAACAGCCGCCGAATGGCGTCCTCGATCAGGTTATTCGGGCAGGATGCCCCGGCGGTGATGCCGACGGTGATTTTTCCGGACGGCAGCCAGTCGCGGGTCTCGACCTCCTGCTGCTTGTGGAGATTGTAATGGACGATGAGCTTGTCCGAAACCATCTTGGCCGCGTTCTTGATAAAATAGGTCGGCAGGACTTTCTCGCCCATTTCGGCCAGATGCGAAGTGTTGGATGAGTTGTAACCCCCCACCACGATGAGCAGGTTCATCGGTTCCTTGAGCATTTTTTCCAGTGCATCCTGCCGGTCCTGGGTTGCGCCGCAAATCGTGTCGAAGAAACGGAAGTGTCCGGCCGGGTTGTCCCCGCCGTGTTTTTTTTCCATCGCGGCCCGGATGCGGCGCTGGACCTCCTCGGTCTCGCCGCGCAGCATGGTGGTCTGATTCGCCACCCCGACCGCCTGCAGATGAACATCCGGGTCAAAACCGGGCGAGTAAGCGCCTTTGAACTTGTCCAGGAACTCCTGCTTGTCGCCGCCCTTGAGAATGTAGTTGCAGACATAATCGGTTTCGGCGAGGTCATAAACGACGAGGTAATGGCCGGTGCCATAAGCGGTCGCCTGGGACGTGGTCGCTTTCGTTTCCTCGTGCTTGGCTTTGCCGTGAATGATGCTGGTGACGGACTCCTTCGAGTATTGCCGGACCCGCTTCCAGACGCTCATCACGTCGCCGCAGGTGGTGTCCACCATTTGGCAGCCCTTTTCCTGGAGTTTCTTCTGGGTGCCCACCTCGGTGCCAAAGGCGGGAATGATGACCACATCCCCCGCCCGCAACCGGGACATCTCCTCTTCGGTCGGCTTCGGTGAAATGGTCTGGATGCCCAGATTGCGAATCTGGTCGTTGACCTCGGGATTGTGAATGATCTCGCCGATCAGATAAATTCGCGTGGGCGACGGAAAGACTTTGCGCGCCGCATAGGCGAGGTCAATCGCCCGCTCGACGCCATAGCAAAACCCGAATTCTTTCGCCAGCTTGATCGTGAGACGGCCGTCGGCGGAAAGAATGCCGCCGTGCGCGCGGATGCGATCCACCAGTTCGCTGCGGTAATGAGCGACGACCTGCGCCTGCACCGCTTCCATCACGTCGGGGCGGCGCAAATTCACTTTTGGCGGCGCGCTGGGTGCCTGCGTTGACATAGCCCACATAGCTTAACAGCGTCGGGCAGCGCGTCCAGTCCGCATATTGGGAATCGAAAGGGTCAAGCCAAGCCCGAAATCCGAAATCCGAAATCCGAAGCCCCGGCCTGACCCAAATGAATAAAGCTTTTATTGTGAGTCGCGTTCCGATAAAGTTCTGCAATCCAGAACTAAAGCCCATGAGCCCGTCTGTCCAGCGACACGAGGGAATGGCCGGCGCGCGATCAAGTCGCCATTCGGCGTTGACGCTGATCGAATTGCTGGTGGTCATTGGGATCATCGCCATTCTGGCGGCGCTATTGTTGCCGGCTCTCTCAAAAGCCAGAGGTCAGGCGCAACGAATCCAGTGCGTCAACAACCAGCGCGAGCTCGCACTGACCTGGCACCTCTACACCGGTGATTGGAATGACACGCTGGTCCCCAACGGCGGCAGATGGCCTGGCGATTCCGAAAAAGAAACCGTTTGGGTGTACGGTTGGTTCCACGACTTCATCCCCGGTTTCACCAATCAGGCTTTTTTGCTGGATCCGAAATTCGCCGCATTTGCTGCCTACCTGAAGACACCGGCGGTTTACAAATGCCCTTCGGACCAGGTGACCTATTTGCAGAACAACGGCAGGCCCGTGCCGCAAATACGGAGTTATTCAATGAACATTTACCTGGCGCCGGTTCAATCCTTCTCCAGTTACGTTTCTTCGCGATATCAGATTTCCAGGAAGGGTGCCGACATCCCGGTTCCGGCGAGCGCGTTTCTCTTCCAGGACGTCAACCCGCAGAACATTTGCACGCCGGCCTTCATCGTTCGCATGCCGGGAGCGGGTCCGGATGGATTCTTTCACTATCCGGCCACCCATCACAACCGTTCCGGGATCATCGCCTTTGCCGATGGCCACGTCGAAGGCCACCGTTGGCGGGACCCGCGCACGTTCGTGACCGCGCCGCTCGGACAAAAAATCGGACACGACACTCTCAGCCTGGGGAATATTGATTTGGCATGGATCCGGGAGCGCACCACCCTCCGGAAGGATTAGCGACGCGCCGTCCCCGGAGTTCGCGAAGTTCAGCGGATCAGCCAATGTAAAATCGCCTTCTGCACGTGTAACCGGTTTTCCGCCTGGTCAAAAATGGTCTGCGCGTTCGCCTCGAACATTTCCTCGTCGATCTCCTTGCCGCGGTACGCCGGCAGGCAGTGCATGACCAGCGCGTCGGGCCTGGCCAGCTTCACCAGGGACCGGTTGATTTGGTAGGCGCTCAGTGCCTTGAGGCGATCGGCCGCTTCGGCCTCCTTGCCCATCGAAACCCAGACGTCCGTGTAAAGAAGATCCGCGCCTGCAACCGCCCGCTCGAGATGATCCGTGCAAATGATTTTCCCGCTGCCGCCAAAATTCCATTCCCTCCAGCGATCGCCTTCCGGTGCGGCCTTGCCACCCCCGGCGGTGAGCGGAGAGTCTGCGGCCCGGATTCGATTGAGCGTCAGGAGGGGTTGGTAGCGGGGCGGGGCGGCGATCCGCAATTCAAATCCGAGCTTGATCGCGGCAAAAATCCATGAAATCGGCATGTTGCACGCGCCGTCGCCGATGAACGTTACCACTTTGCCCCGAATCGGCCCCCGTTTTTCCTGGAACGTGAAAATGTCCGCCAACACCTGGCAGGGGTGCTCTTCGTCGGTGAGCGCGTTTACCGTCGGCACGCCGGCGTATTGCGCGAATTCCTCGACGTCGCTTTGCGCATAAGTTCGAATGACCGCGCCGTGAATCATCCGGCCCAGCACCCGGGCGGTGTCCTTGATCGGCTCGCCGCGGCCCATCTGAATATCCTGGGCGCTGAGAAACAACGCCTGTCCGCCAAGCTCGCGGATGCCCACCTCAAATGACACGCGCGTGCGGGTGGAGGACTTGTTGAAAATCAACGCCCAGGCCTGACCGGCGAGCGGCTGCGTCGCGTGCTGGCCGCGCGCTCGTTTCATCGGACCCGACGCGGCCAGGATATCTTCCATGTCGGTCCGTGGGAGTTTTTCCAATGACAGCAGATGTTTCATGCGCTACCGGCCCGGCCGCGAAAACGCACACCAAGCACAAAAATCAGAAAAGTCGCAAGTGAATTCCGGCGACGTTTGGCCGCCGGCCAGGGCGGGTTCAAGAATGGGGCGGGGACGGCCTCGTCCCCGCATTTTGTCAGGACCACGGAGTTTTGCGGGGACGAGCCGTCCCCGCCCCTGCTCGCTCACGTTCTTGAACGCGCCCTGTCGCCCGGTCCTTCGCAATCATCCGAATTTACTCCTGCGCGAATGGATGTTATGGTCTGGCTGAATAGGAATCAGTCGTGACTGTCTAACGGACCAATTTTATGAAAAAGCGATTTGCAAGGGGATGGGTGGGACCCGCGGTGCTGATGGCAATATTAACCGGGTGCGCTTCAAGCGGTGTGAAAAATCCGTCGGGCATCGGCGTGACGGAAATGCGCGCGGAC
>DASPXS010000297.1:0-8976 GCA_035637175.1 Haliangiales bacterium
GACCTGGTAGGTGCCGGACAACTTCGAGCGCACATACCAGGCCGCCCCGGGGCCGATGTGGCACTCGGTACAGGCGACTCGCGCGTGCGGCGAATGTTGGTAAGTGACCAACTCAGGCTGCATCACCGTGTGGCACGCCTGGCCGCAAAACTGCACCGACTCGGTGAAGTGATAGGTGTGGTAGGTCCCGACGGCCGAGAACAGAAGAAACACGACGGCAAAGGAAAGGAATACGGCCATGAGCCGACGGTCGCGGGTGCGTGACAGGTCGATTCGGAGCGCCAGAATGGCCTCGCCTTT
Source organism: Haliangiales bacterium (assembly GCA_035637175.1). GTDB lineage: Bacteria > Verrucomicrobiota > Verrucomicrobiia > Limisphaerales > AV2 > AV2. The sequence continues at coordinate 301 of DASPXS010000297.1, forward strand.
TCGGGCAATCCGGCGGCGCCACCGCAGAATACCCAGGCCCGTCAATGCCAGTCCGATCACCAGAAAAACGGGCGCGACCAGGTAGGTCAACACACCGATGTACGGGTTGGCAAAGTGTTCCAGCGAATCGAGAAGGAAGAGGAGCAGGTAGGAAAACAGGCTGCCGACGACAATCACCAATCCGGTCAGGCTGAGCCAGTTTTTTATCAACCAGGAGCGGCGGGCTGTGGAGGCGGTATCAGGGGTCTGGCCGTTCATAGGGAACCAGGACTTGCAGCGGCCGTCCCGGAAAAGCTGGCGGGTTCCTCCTCCATCCGAGAGATAAGAGGGAGAGCCTGAGAGTCCCCATGCCGAATCGGGGTTCGGTTTCGCGCTGCGAACATTGCCATCCCAAATTCTCGGAAGGCGAGCGGGCGCTATTTCTTGAATGTCCGCATGAAAGCGACCAGGGCCTTGATGTCGTCATCGGACAGATTCTCCGCCGGTTTCATCAAGGCTTTGCCGTCCTTGTCCTTCACTCCTTCCTTGATGGCTTTGAAAGCGGCGGCGTCTTTCATTTCGGCCTGCACCTTGGGATCGGTATAGTCCTTGGCCCCCAGCCGCTTTCCCATTTTCGTATCGCCTTTGCCGTCGGCGCCATGGCACTTGGCACAGTCCTTTTCGTATAAAGCCTTGGCATCGGCTGCATGTGCAGACAGCGCCGTGACTGCGAGAGTCGCAGCGGCCACCGTGAGTAGTCTTTTCATATGTTTTTTCCTATTCCTATGACGCGGTTACCTGACCCATCGGGTCGCGCTTTGTCTCTCTCAGGCTGCGGAGCCGGCTTTGTCTCCAGGGAGCCGGCAACACTGTCTGTCCAATAGCTTTCGCGGTGCTGCTTGGCAATGCCAAAAACAGACACAAGATTCGTGGGTGTTCTGCGGGCGGTCTTCATCGGGGGGGATTACTTGGCCCCGACGTTTTTGATCGTTGGACCCGAGGCGCCTTCGCCGGGAAATATATGCTTCAGGGGCAGGAAATACCTCAGCCATGGAGCAGGAAGGCCGACGGGATTCCGATGATCGAGACGATCCGCCCCATGCGCGCATCAAAGCGCAGCGCTTTGAGCTTGGAATTATGCAGCTCGCAGTCCGCATCGGCTCGAAGACCTCTCCGAACCGATGCAGCGCCCCTTCACCGAGGGCGTGCGCGGCTCGCCGCAGGGCCGCGATGGCGGTCGGCGGCCGGAATTACTTTTTGCCAAAGGCCCGCACGTACGCCACCAGCGCCTTGATCTCGTCGTCCGAGAGATTTTCGACGGGTTTCATCTTGGTTTTATCGCCGTCCTTGATCCCCTCTTTGAGGGACTTGAACATCTTGTCTTCCTTCATTTCGGCCTGCACCTTGGGGTCGGTGTAATCCTTTACGCCCACCTTTTTCCCCATCTTGGTGTCGCCTTTGCCGTCGGCGCCGTGGCATTTGGCGCAGTTCTTTTCCCAGTTTTCTTTGGCGTCGGCCGCCGATAGGGAGGCGAGAGCGCCGATAAACAAGGCCGTGGCGAGCGTGGCGATTTTCAGTGTTGTGTTTTTCATAAGCTTCTCTGTCGATCTGTATTCAGCCGTGCGATTTGTCGGGAACCGGGTGATCGGGTTGTCCGACGGTCGATACAGCCTTCATTTGGACGTTACAATACTGCCGAACTTCAGTGGTGGTTTTTACCGAAATTGGTTAACAATGACCCTAAATTGTCGGGGTTGCTCTCGCCGTGAACCGGGAAGCAGCGGGGCATGGGGTTTAGAATCGATATTGCATGCTCGCGTAAACCAGGTGGGCGTCGTAATTGTTGAAGCCGCCCGAAGTGGTGTCCCGGTTCCGGAAAAACCCGTATTTAAGCGTCCCGCGGACTCTTTTCGAGAATCGATGAATCAGGGATGCGGTCACTCCGTGCTCCTCGCCCTGCGCGCCGTAAGGCTGGCCGTAAAAAGAGTTGTCCACGTAATTATTGGCGCGGTAGTAGAAGTATTGCCCCTGCAAATCCGTTTTCTCGCTGAGCGCATAACCCGCCATCAGGCTGGCGTTCCAGTAATCATTCGCGCCATTCAGAACGACCTGGTTGGTGCCGGTCGCGTTCGCCGCCGGAGTGTCGGTGCTATCCAATGCGTAGCTGGCGCTGATTTGCAGATACAGCCGGGCCAGCGGCGTCCAACCGATGCTCTCGCTGATAATGTGGCTCGTGATCTCGGCGCTTTGGACCTTTGCAAGCAAATCCCCGGTCGTGTCCACGGTCGAGAGCTGGAAGTCATAACGCGTCACCGTGCTGACATTGCTCAACGGACGCCAGGTCACCCGAAAGTTGGCGTCGTGGGTGGTAAAGTTCTGGTCCGTCAAAAAGGCCGGATAGCGGTCCCCGCTGGTGTTGAGCGTGGAATCGACGTTGTGATCGTAGTCGTATGAATGAACCTTGTAATAATATTGCGCGCCCAGGTTCATCCGATTAAGCGGGTACCAATTGGCTCCGCCGATATATTTCTGGTTCAGCCGATGCCAATCGGTATCGCGCAGAAGAGGGGTCGTGGTGTTCTCGGTCTCGTTTTGATTACCGTCGGTTTGCGACCACTCGCCCCGCGCGTAAAACGCCCAGTTTTTGACGCCGGTGTAGCGGGCTTCCAGGCTTTCGGAAACTTCCAGAAAATCCCGGCTGGCGGCGGCGTAGAGCTGGTTGGTCACGGCCGGAACAAGGGGCGCCGCCGATACGAAGGTGGTATCGAGGAAATCGGCGAACCCATCCATTTCCTGCTTCTCGATGCGCACGGCGGGAACGATCGTGAAATTGTCGAGCGGTGTGATCATCAGGTTCAGATTGCCCACGTATTGCTTCATGTTCGCGCCGCCGCTGAGGTTCAGATAACCATGATCGTTCGCCTGGTGGCGCAAATAGACCGGGTCAAACAGCGGGTCGTAGCTGGTTCCGTAAATGCGGCTTCCTGAAGTGTCCGTATCCAGCGTCGTGAATGAGCCGCCCAGAGTCAGCCAGAGTTTGTCGTTGAAGCGCGTCTCCGAGAACCCGTGGACGTTGAACAGGTCTTCATCCAATCCCTCTTTCTGGGTCACGTAACGGTCGGCGGTTGGCTCGTTCGGCCGGCGATGGATGTTGCGCGAATTGTCGTTGTCGATGATCTCGTAACGCACGCCCGCGCCCAGGTCGGTCTTGCCGAGCGTGTGCTTGATGTCGCCCTCGAAGATGTCGCGTTTTTCGTCGATGTTCAGAAAGGTCGGTACAATCGCCCGGGTGGTGCCCACGTTCGGGGGGGGAACGGTCAGAGTGGAGTCGCCCCATTCCGTGGAGTCTTTCTGGCCTTTGCGGAACTCGTGCGCATAACGAAAGGTGAAGACCGGCAGGTCGGGCAACGTCAATCCGCCCTCGAACCACGCCTCTCCGCGGTCCACGTGCAGTTCTTCATTGTACAAGGAAAACCATTGGCGGTTCTGCGGGTAGAAACCGCCGCTGCCATCATACCAGGTGCGAAATTCGGTGTAGCCCGCCCGCAGGTATCCTTTGTCCGGGTCGGAGAGCTCCAGACGCACCGAATAATCGTGGTTGTCGAAGATGCCATGACCGTCGATTTGGAAGAGGCCTTTCTTTCCCACCGCTTCTTCCCAGTGGAAGTCTTCCACGCCGCCGAAGGGGCCTTTGGGAATCTGGTGGCGGCGCATGAATGAGGCCTTGTCGCCGTCGATGAACGTGCTGCCAACGCCGAGCGTGACCCAGTTGCTGTATTCGCTGGTCGTCTCATCCGACTTCTCGGCCGGCTTTTCCGCCTTTTTGTCATCGGCCGGTTTAGCGGCGGTGGACTCCTGCGCGGCCAGGGGCCCAAGCCCGATCAAACACGCGCCGGCGATGAGGGTGAGAATCGTGCGAACCTTGTGCGCGTATGACGCCCCTGAACCTGCGAGCGGCCCCCTCACCCCATCCCTCTCCCCCTCCGAGGGGGAGAGGGTGCCCGAAGGGCGGGTGAGGGGGACTCCGGACGACTTTTGGATCGTCAAAAAGTTCAGGTTGATGAGCAGGGCCTGGGCGGTTTGCGAGCGCCAGTTCTTCAGTCCGGAGGTCGATTTCATCAGAGGTCCTGTGGGTTGTTGGCAGGGATTAATAGCGCATCGAGGTCCCGATTTGCGAACCGTGCACGGCTTCGTGGCAACCGCCGCTCCAACACGTGCCGCGGCTGAGGAACGACGTATGGTTTTGTCCGCCGATAATAATGCTTCCGGCCGTAGTCTGCTGTTGGAAATGGCATTTGAGACAGAGCGTCTGATTGCGGGAGACCAGCATTTTCTGGTTCACCGAACCATGCACCCGATGGCAGGTGGTGCATCCTTCGCGCAACGCTTCATGTTCGAACACAAACGGGCCGAATTGCACGGTATGGCACTTGCCGCAGGTTTCATTTTCCCCCAGTAACGCCGTGCTGCCGCCCTTGACCACCGGCCCTTTGTGGGGATTGTGACAGTCGGCGCAACTGACTTTTCCTTCCAGGACCGGATGATGGTACGGGAGACTGAACTCGCCCCGCTTGTCCAGGTGGCATTGAAAACAGGTCTCGGGCGATTTGCGCGGATTTACGATGTTGCCCCGGCCGCCCCCGGCCTGATTGTGAATGCTCCCCGGGCCGTGGCAGGATTCGCACCCGACGTTTTTTGAATTGTCACCCGGCGCCTTCAAGCGCGTGTGGGTTGCGCTCTTAAAGCCCTTCACGATGTCCTCGTGGCACTCAGCGCAGGTCTGCGAGCCGACGAATTCAGCGCCGGGTATGTTCGGCGGTGCGAGCACCGTCCGATTAACCGTGCCGCAGGAGATCGCGATCACGGTTATTGACAATACAGCGGAGACCGCAATCAGGCGTCGGCGGTTTGTGGATCTCTTCCTGGATTCACCGTCCTGGACGGGCCGGTTGTTCGATGAGGATCGCATAGGTGTGTCAGTTGACTTTTGAAAGGCCTTGGAAATTGTCCGAGGCTCTCATGTTTCAGCGACAGAAATTAATCAGGTGCCAGCCGGATCACGGGCGCCCCGTCCGTTGCGGTTTGCTAAATTTCTTGAGTTCAGCCAAAGGCGTACAATTCGGTTCCGCACGCTGCCTGGCGCACGAGTTCGCGTTAAGAACGGCTTCCAATTGCCCGGCACTGAAGGGAACTGGGGCCGCGCCCTTCGGCCGTTAACAGCCTGCTTCGCTCGGTAAGTCGGGTCTAGCTATCATTCCAGGAAAGGATTTGCAACAACAAAAAACGCAAAGGAGTTGCCAAGTCAAGTGGAGTCTTTATGGCGCCTGTAGCTTACAGGTGAGGCGATGCAAAAGCTGCTTACACCTCCCGTGGACGGGTTGAAGCCGGTTTTAGTCACCGGCACGCCCGGTCCCTCACCTCCACCGATGCCCGGCAGAAGCTCCGCCTTCACCACCGCGTTCGGCTGCCCGCGGGAGTTTTTGGGCAACCGTTTCGTTTACGTGGTGATCTCGTCGCGCGCACGCGGGTTGTCCATCGGCGTCAACATGAACCCGGACCAACGCTGCGATTTCGATTGTCCGTACTGCGAAGTGAATCGCGAACCGCCCGTGCGCGAGAAATCATTGGAGGTGGATGTCATGGCGGCTGAACTGGAGGAGACTCTGGCGCTGGCGCACGCCGGTCGCCTCCGCGATCTGCCCGCCTATCGCCAGGCGCCCGACGAGTTGCTCAAACTGCGTCACGTTACCTTGAGCGGCGATGGCGAACCGACGCTTTGCCCCAATTTTGTCGCCGTGGTCCACACTGTCATCCACGTTCGCGCGCTGGGAAAATTTCCGTTTTTCAAAATCGTGCTCATCACCAACGCGACCGGGCTGGACCTGCCTCCGGTCCGGCAGGGCCTGGAGTTCTTCACCGCGCAGGACGAAGTCTGGGCCAAACTCGACGCCGGGACCCAGGCGTATATGAACCGGGTGAACGGTCCGGATTGCTCGCTCGAAAAAGCGCTGGCGAACATTCTGTCGCTCGCCCGCCGGCGGCCCGTCGTCATCCAAAGCCTGTTCCCGTTGCTGAACGGTTGCGAACCGCCGCCGGAGGAAATCGCGCAATACGTGCAACGCCTGAAGGAACTCAAGGAACGCGGCGCGCAGATCCCGCTCGTGCAGATTTACTCAGCCAGGCGGCCGACACCTCTTTCGGATTGCAGCCATCTGCCGCTCAGAAGCCTTTCCCGGATCGCGCAAACCGTCCGCAACGACACCGGGTTGAAGGCAGAAGTTTTCTGAGACCGCCGGACTTCCAATCGAACGGCGAATTTCGCCCGGTGATAACGAAGGGGACCCGCGTGGACCGGCCCATTCGCGCCACCGGGCGCCGAGGGCGCGCCCGGTCCCTTTCGGCAATTACTGTCGGTCATTGGATTCTGCTGGCGAAATCGATCTTTATAGTGGCATCAATGGCGTCGGGCGCGCGTGGATCGGTCTCCTCGGGACTCTGAAGCTCGCGGCCCTGATACCGGGCCCACCAGGCGGTTCGCGCCTCGAGTCCCCACTCCGCTGCCCGTGGGCTGGTCAACAAAAGAGCGCGCAGTTCGCCGACCGATTGCGGCCGAAGATTCGGCTCTTTCTCCAGACATCGAAGGATGGCCTCTTCGAGATCGGCGCTGATCGGGTTGGCGGTGCGTTGGCGGAGCGGCACCGGGGCTGCCTTCAGATGCTTCTCGTAGAGGTCGGGGACGTTTTCCGCCTCGAAAACGTTTGTGGTGGTCAACAAGTAATAACCGAGCGCGCCCACCGAATAGATGTCGCTGCGCGGGTCGCTGCGGGCGGGGTCCCCGATCGCCTCGGGCGGCATGAAGGCGGGTGTGCCGGCCATGCCGCTGGCGTCGGTCAGGCAACTGGGCGTCCGGTTGGCGCCACGGTATTCGCGGACCAGGCCGAAATCGAGCACCTTGACGGAGTCGGGCACGCCGCCGCGGTTGCAGAGGAAAACGTTGGCCGGCTTGATGTCGCGATGGACCAGGCCCAGGGCATGCGCCTCGGCCAGCGATTCGCAGACCTGGGTCAGGATGTGGATGACCCGGCCCTCGGGCTGCGCGCCGAACCGGGCGACCAATTCGTGCAGATTCAGTCCGCGCAAATATTCCATCGCGTAATAGAAAATGCCTTCGGGCGTGTGGCCGTAGTCGTAAACCTGGATGGTGTTGGGATGGGTGAGCTGGCAGGTGAGGCAGACTTCGCGTTCGAAACGTTGGATCGATTCCGGATCGGCGCGGTCGGGCAGCAGCAGTTTGACGGCGGTGTCGCGTCGCATGAGTGCGTGACGCGCCCGGTAAACGACGCCCATGCCGCCTTCCCCGATCTTTTCCTCGAGGGTGTACTGGCCCAGTTGTTTCAGTTTGAGTTCGGCTTCGCTCAAACGCCGGCGCCACGTGACGTTGAGATACGAAAAGACGAACATGCCGGTCGCGCAGAGCATCAGCAGGAGCGCCAGAATGATGAAAAGTAACTTGAGCACGCGCAACGGCTGGAAGGCTTCGTCGGCGTCAATCTGCGTGACCACGCCGAAGCCGAGCTGCGGCAGCCAGCGCCACGCGCCGACCACCGGGACTCCCCGATAATCGCGGGCCGGTTCCACCTCTGAACCGCTCCCGCCGGCGACTGCGTTGGCGACGACGCGGGTCAACGGCCGTGTCGCCGAAGCCGGGTCATCCGGGTTGAACTTTTTCGGCAGATCAATTCCCGGATCGCCGAGGCGGAGGTTCAGGGCGGAACTGGCGCCCTGGCGGTCTTCGATCAACCCCAGTTTCTTTAGCTGATCGTCGAATCGGCTGCGGGAAATCATCAAGCCGTGCTGGTCGAATGCGTAGGTCTCGCCCGATTTTCCCGAACGCGCCACTGAAAGGATGCGCGTGAACTCGGCGTCCGGGTCGATGATCAAGGCCAGCGCGCCGCGCACGACGCCGTTGTCGTCGTGAAGCGGGGCCGCCACCTGCATCAGGGTGATATCGCCACGCCGGAGGCGCACCAATCCGGAAGGCGAAGAGCGTTGCGCGCCGGGAAAGTCGTTCGTGCCCCGCCCGCGACCGGGGAAGGAACCGTCGAACGGCCTGCGCGATTCAGGCTCCCGCGGCCGGCGCGCTCCCGCGCGAATTCCGGCGTCTCCAGGGCGTCTTGGTTTGAAGGGCGTGATGATGACGGGCTGCCCGGAAGCGAACAGTTCGGAAAACTTGGCGAGATGCTCTTCGTAAACCGGCATGACCGCTCGAAATCGGCCGCGCATCGAGTTGGCCACCACGACTAAATTGGTGCTCACCAGATGCGCCATCTGGTATCCCACCTTGTTGAGGCGCGGCCGGAGGTAATTGCCCAGTTCCTCCACCTCCGGCAGGTCCGGCGGCTTCTGAGTGTCTCCCCCCGCCTCCTCAAATGCTTCGAGAATCCGCAGGGCGAGAGCCCGCACTTTTGGTTCTTCGGCCAGAGCGGTGGCCAGCTTCGCCTGGTTCGTCGTCCAGATCTCCAATGCCGTCACGTTGGCCTCGAGCGCGGCGGTCAAATCCGCTTGCAATTCCTTTTCGATCGTCTGGCGCAACCGCCCGTTGCCCCACCAGCCAAACACCGCCACCAATCCCGCGAAGGCCAGCGGAACGATCCACGGTGGTTGTCTGAAACGGCTTGTCACGGCGGCTACTACCCC
>DASPXS010000298.1:0-18903 GCA_035637175.1 Haliangiales bacterium
GGTTAAGAGTCCGTGCTTTGTGCTCTGGTTGGTCGGGGGGTTCGGGAAGACCTTACACGCTTTCTTCACAATCTGGGAACGGTCGGAACGGTTCTGCCAAAGCGTGTGCGAACTTTCATTGCGCGTGCGCAAGCTCTCGGACGATGCCGTGCCAATGCCAACTCAAGTGTTCCGGACGCATCGCCAGGCAAGCAAGGTGCAGGAGCACCCGGCCACAGCGGGTTTGAGCAAGTTTCATTTTCATGGCTTCCAGCGAGCAGGAATTCCGTCAGCATTTCACCGTCGTTCCCGTTTCAGATTGCACCGTGACTTCTTTCATGCGGATGAGTCGGGAATTGGAGAGTGGCCTTACGTTTCGTCACAGACTCGAGACAATTTTTCTTTGTAAGGTTTTTCTCCGGCTCCGACTTATCAGTCGGCCAATCGCTGGCTCTTTCAGCGAGGCGATGGCCCGAAGCCGCATGTCACAATGAAAACCGTCCAATGGCGAACCGTCGCCACAACGAACTTTATTCTTCGCGCACGGGCCGCTAATCTTACACGCTGTGGACGACAATGATCCTTCTGCCACAACCCGGACGCCGCCGGTCAAGGAAGAGAAACCGCCCGACGAGGCGCGTCTTTCCGACCCGGAACGATGGGTCGAGGAGCATGGCGACTATCTTTTCAAGTATGCCCTGGTCCGATTGCGCGACTCGACCAAGGCCCAGGACATGGTGCAGGAGACTTTTCTCGCCGCACTGAGGGGAGCAAGCAGTTTCGCCGGCAAATCCAGGGAAAAGAGCTGGCTGGTCGGCATCCTCAAGAACAAGATTTGCGACTACTACCGCAAAGCCAGCCGGGAGACTTCGTTCACGGACATGGAGTTTTATTGCGACGAAGAAAGCGACCGTTTCATCCCGGACGGCTTGTTCAAGGGCGGCTGGATTCACGAACTTGGGCCCATGGAATGGTCGTTCGACCCCGGAGCGAGCCTGGACAGTCAGGCCTTCTGGAAAACCTTTCACGACTGTTCGAGCAAGCTGCCGAAGAACATCAGCACCGTGTTTACGCTGCGGGAAATCGACGGCGCGAACAGCAAGGAGATTTGCTCGATGTTGAATATATCCGAGAACAACTTGTGGGTGATGTTGCACCGGGCGCGGCTGGCATTGCGGCGCTGTCTGGAAACGAACTGGTTTGGGAAGCAGTGAAAATCTTCCAGCCCGTTCAGAATTTCACGCGTTCGAGATAGCGCAGGCTTGGCCCGATTTGATCGATGGCATCGACGGATTCGTCTTCGATGAAGTAATGCTTCACGCCGGCGCGCCGGGCGGCCTTCAGCACTGCGGGCCAGTTCACCTGGCCCTGGCCGACGGCGACACTGTCCGCGTCCGGCGCGCCGCCGGTGAGGTTGCCGGTGGCGCCTTTCCTGAGATCCTTCACGTGCATCAACTCGAATCGGCCGCCATATTTCGCCAGCAGTTTCACCGGATCGGCGCCGCCGTGGACGGCCCAAAAGACGTCAAGTTCGAACGCCACAAATTCCGGTTTCGTCTCGAGCGCGATCAAATCAAACAGCGTGCCGTCCTTGAAGGGCTGAAACTCAAAGCCGTGCAGATGATATGCGAACCGCAATCCGTTCGCCTTCAATCTTTCGCCGGCATGGTTGAATACGGCAATGGCGTCGCGGGCGTTTTTCTCGTTGAAACGGCCTTTGTCGTGTGGAATCCAGCCGCACACAACATATTGGGCACCGAGCGCCCGGGCGCCGGCAATCACGCCATTGACATCGTCGCGAAGTTTCGCGTAATCGGCGAACATGCCGATCAGTTTGAGTCCGCCGGCGTCAAGCATTTTGACGAACTGCTCCGCCGGATATCCGTAAGAGCCGCCTTCAACTTCGACAAAACCAAAAGTGCGGACGTGCTCCAGTGTTAAGGGCACATTCTTGGCGAAGTGGTGCCGCAAGCTGTACAGTTGCAAGCCGAGCGGACCTTTGAAACTCGCGCCCGTGCCGGCGTGTTTGCGCGGGCCGGTGCCATTGTTCAGCCACACGTCAACGCGCGGCGCTTCCCACGTGTAGGGCTTGTTCAAAATGTCGAGGTCGCCGTCGCCGTCGAGATCAGCGAGCTTTCCCTCGTGGAAACCGTGGCCGACGGCGAGCACGGTCTTGCGAAAATTCCCTTTGCCGTCGCCGTAAAAAATCCACGCCTGGGCCTTTGGATTGTCCGAATCGGCGCGTTTCTCCGTCCACTTCGCCATTTCCGCGGCGAAGATGTCGAGGTGACCGTCGCCGTCCACGTCGCCAACGTCGAGCGTGTGGCCGTGAATCATGTCGCGGTCAAGCAGGTCGTGGCCTTTCCAATCGGCTTCATTCAGTGGATCGCCGACGCATTCATACCACCGCAACGGCCCGGAACCGTCTCCCGGCGCGATGACAATTTGGAGGAGCTTCGCCGATTCGATGAACTTTCCGGCGCCAATGCGCCCGCCAATGATGCCGACCTTGACCGGCTTGAATTTGCCGTCGCCGAGATATTTGAACCAATAGTTGCCCGCGAGCAAATCGACGACGCCATCGCCGTCAATGTCCGCCGCCGCCGCGCCTTCGGCGTATTTGAACCCGCCGCTTTGATCACCGCGCTCCCCGGCTTCGCCGGAAAACACCGGCGCGAACGGCCATGGCTCGGTGTGGCGCGGATTGGCGGGGATATCCGCGATGAAGAGCGACCTGGCGCCTTGATTCCAGAATACGAGCTGCGGTTTGCCGGTGTTCTTGAAATCGCCGAAGACCTGGTCGTGATGCTGCTTCTTGCCGCCCTTCTTGATCAAATGCCGTTTCCACGCGACATTCGGGTCGAAGTTCGGACAGGGATTCTCCCACCACCAGACTTCGTCGCTCTGCCAATCGCCGCCAAAGACGACATCGAGATCACCGTCGCCATCGATGTCGTGAACCGCGCCGCCCGCTTCCACGGTGAGGAACTGCGGCTCGATCACATAACGGTCCCAACCCTTCGCCGCCCGCCGATACCACACCAGCGCCGGCGCCTTGAAGCGGAAACTGATGACGAAGTCCTGGATGCCATCCTTGTCGAGATCCGCGGTTATATTCCCGGTCTGTTGGGTCGATTCACCGGGCACGGGCAAAGCGCCGTTCTTGCTGGAGAGATCAGTCCACTTGATCTCGGCGGCCAGGGTAACTGGAACCAACGCCAACAAAACAAAAGCCCAACTCCACAATGCGATGGTTCCCGCCCTGCGGTCATGTGCCGGAACGGCTGTCGCTTCATTGGGTTTGCGATCGGTGAAATCGGCGAGCATGGCTGTATCAGTTTTCATAACCGTCGGGCCGTTGTAGTTGTGGACTCCTGACGTTGCCGGAATTCTCACGCGGCGCGAAGGCCCGGCCCCTTTTGCGTGACCACACGCATCGGCATCCGATCATCCGTTCGCGCGCTCCGGCCAGATCCAGGTGTATTTCTCCGGATCACCGGCAATTTCCTCGGCGGTCACGAAGTGGGCAAAAGCTTCGCGGCACGCTTTTTCGCAGGGCCTGACCCATTGCTTGTACGAAGGAGTGACGACAAATACGAATTGGTTGTCGCGGGTCTGCGCCATACCCCGCAGGGCGCTCCCGGGGAACTCCAACGATTCCGCTGCTGCTGACGGTTGAAGGATGCATTTTTCACCGCTCCACTCGATGTGAACACCGCCACACGCGTAAACGAAATCGGTTTTGTGCTCGCTGATATGCGAAAGGTAAAAGCCGTAGAACTCCCCGCTCCTGAGTTCCAGCACGCTCTCGATTTGCTGATCCCGGAGGCTGATGATCTCGAATCGGCGCTCATGGAAAACGCGTGGCAGGCTGAGCAGCACATCCTGAGTGGGGACGCCAAAGCGCGGCCCAAGCCGCCGGAATATCTCCAGGTTTGTCCGAAGCGGGTCGGTCTCGGCGAAAAGTCCAAGGATGGTGGCGTCGATTCGTGGTCCGACCGGCGCCACCGCTGCTTGGGAGGTTTGGGCCGAGGGAAGCTCCGTGGTTTGCCTGCCGGACTTCGCCGTTTCGGCGGTTCGCTCCCCTAAGGACTTTTGTGAGGGGGCGCGGTCGTCTTTCGAGGTTTGTTGCCTGGCCTCGGCTCGAGGTGCGGGAGCAAGTGTCCTGGGCGAAGCGAACGCCGGCATGGATGAGGTTTCGGCCGCCAAAACCCCGCCCCCTCTCCGAATTGCGGGATGGTTGAGAACCTGTTCCAGTTCCTGCGCGCTGGTCCGCAGGTAATGAATATCCGGAACGTCGGGGACTTTCTCTTCGCCTCCGTCAGGTCGCCGCCGTCGGACGAGCAGGTGCGGCGGCGCCAGCCGCAACTGAATTCCGGGCTTCAGGAGGTCGCTCTTCGCCGGGTCCTGGAGAATCTCCAGGTTGGACTGGGAAAGATGCTCCTTCACCTCGAACGGCACTCCGGCGCGAAGGGTGGTGAAGTGAATGTCAAAACCGGTCGGCGACGCCGGGTTCTCCCGGATCTCGATTGCCCGCGACGGTCTGCTGCTGGAGGTTGGCGCATAGCGGGCATTGAGGACTTCCTCCAATCGCCGGGCACCTTCTTCGCTCGATTCGAAACGGGTGTCGTCAACCTCGATAAAACGCTGCAAGGGATCGATGCGAAGGCGTTTCGGTTCGAGCATCAGCCCGGCGCGAATGAGGTTTGAGAGTCCGCGCAAACCGGTCTCGGTCTTTTCCTCGCCCCGGAAGGTTTGGATCATCAGGTGGCCAAAATGATCGAGCCGCACCTTGAAGCGCGCCCGGTCGCCGGGAGCGGCGACAGCGGCGGCGGCTACGGGCGGGGCCTGCGGGCGTTTATCGCCGAAAGCGGCTGGGTGATGCTTGTTGATTTCGTGCTCGAGCTTCGCCTCACCGTCTGGATCATCGAGGCGGATTTTTTCGCCGTTGATTTCCACCGTGCCGTCACGCAAAACGTGAAACGACTGCGGCTCCTCGATCAGCCCGCGCGGGACCCATTTGTAGCGATCGACATGCACCCATGGCTTGCCGGGCTCCAGCGTGACCAATTCGTCGCCGAGGCTCAGTGTGAACGCCAGCGGAGATCCTGCGGAACCGGCTTGCTTGCCCGCTTTGACCCTCCGTTCTCCGGCGCCCGGCGAAACGACGCCGATAACCAGGAGCGACGCAACCAGCCCCCAAAACGCGGATGAACTCAGGAAGACCAAAGATAGAATCAACCCGAAACCAAGTCCCAGCGATATGACCAGGATACTGTCTGACCGACATAAGCGGGATCGGTGCGACCTCGAAAGGCTTGCGTTCGTCGCGGGGCACGACGCCGTTTTTGGCGTACATTGGGACAATGAATTCGAAGCAGATGTGGAACGCGGCTGTGGTCGCAGACCCGGCCGCAGCGCGTTGGAACTTTCAAGAGTGCTGCGGCTGGTGCTTCGCACACAGCCGCGGTCCGGTTCATGGAAAGCCTCCTTTCGCTTTTGCGCACACTCTGGGCCCAGGCTGACCTCAACCCGCGGGCCACGGGAGTCTGGCCGACGACGCTTCGTCGGTCGATGGGCCACAAGGCCTCCGTCCAGTCGGTTGGCACTCTCGCTCACATTGCCAGGGCTTTTTTGCAACCTTGATTACTCCAGCCCCCGAGTCACGACAATTTCAAATTTCGTTGCTCCGAGAAGCCTTGACTATGCGCTTCATGCCGGTGACCGGAAGAGGACTACTCGGATTTTGCAAATTTCCATTAGTTCGGCGGAAAAAGACCGCCTTTCAATCTGCCGTGCTGCGTAGCGGGAGAACGAACTGCGGGCTTACTGTGCCGCTTGCGATACCACAGAAAAAACCTCGGTGCTCGTTCGGTAAACTACCCAGTTAAAATCGGCCCGCTGCGCGGGATCGACCGGAAAAGGAAGACCGGCGGCGTCGGGTCTGGCCAGGGGTTTGGTGGCCTTGTCGATCCAGCGATGACTTTCCGCGTGGCCATCGGCAAAAGTGAAATTCGCTGCGCCGTTGTGGTAGGAGGCCGGCAGATCGATCCATTCCGAATCATCCAATCGGTTGAGAAAGTAGCCGTCATTGATGCTGTCGGGGTGTTCATCCAAAAAAACAAAAATTTCGGTTGGCCGGTCGATATCGGTCATCCTTTTGAACTGTTTGTATTCCGGATTGAAAATGTTCGTGCCATAGCGCGAGTTGTCGCCGGCATCTCCGACCATCGCGTTCATGGAGCAGCTCCTGACCCGCGCGGTCCAACCGGCCTGCTTTTGAATCTCACTGAGGGCGCGGTCGGCCGGGCAATGGTAGATCCCCACGGCGTTGTTGGCGTAAGCGGAAAAAGCGCCTTTGGTCACAAACGTCCGGTTGGTATTGTCCGGGCTCAGCTCCCAGTCCAAGATGTTGTTCACCCAGTTGTAGTTGCGCTTTGGCGCAATGCCGCGGCTGGTGTCGCTGCCGCCAAGATTGTAGGGCAACCGATCACCGTTGTCGCCCGAATAAAGCACCCACGCCAGCGAAAGCTGCCTGACGTTAGCCAGGCAAGTGATCCCCTGCGCTTTGCCCTGGGCTTTCGCAAATGCCGTCGAGAGCAGTCCCGCCAGGATCACGATGATGGCCATCGTCACGAGCAGTTCAAGCAGAGTAAAACCCGCCGGGCGCGGCGTCTTCGCCTTCCGCAGCGAGACTGAACTTGAATTCACCATGTGGTGCTCGCGTTGATTCATCCAAACCCTGATCGCGAATCGATTTGACGACAAAGTCTAGGACCGAATGCCAGGACTGTCAAAGGCTGCCCGCTCCAGGGTGGTCCAAGGCGACGGTCAGGAGCGCGGACTGTGGTCGAAGACCCAGCCGCAGCGGATACGCCGGCGCCGGTGCCGGGGACCAATCCAACGCGCCCGCCCGTCGGGCCGGCTGCGGCTGGTGCTCCGCACACAGCCGCGCTCCCTTCAGCCATTCGACCGCCGCGTTGGATCGCACCTCCGCTCCAGAAAGGCATTTCAGTATTTAGCAAACAAACCGTGGCGCGGAAAGGAGCTGCGAAGAAGCATTGGTCCTCATTCCTCACCGCCAGGTTTAAACCGCTACGGCGGCGGCTTTGACCGCGTAGTGGCACGGGCGTCTCGCCCGTGAGAGCCTGCGCAACCACCACACGGGCGGGACGCCCGTGCCCGAGACAAGCTTTTGTTGCATATGCGACAAAAGCTTGTCTCGGCAGATTTGATTAGAAATGCAGCTTAGAGCGTCGCCCGCGGCGCAAGCCGTGAGGGCCAGGAAGAACGGGAGCGAGCTCTGCCAGGGGCGACAAACGTGCCCGGACTGAGCGATGTTTTCTGCCGGCGCGCCTGGAATTACTTTTTCGGCCCGACGACCGAGCATCGATAAACTTCGTCGGTGACCGCCAGAGTAATCTCGCCGGCCACCGCGGCGTCCGCGATTTCATCGTCGGAAAACAACTGCCGCGGCGTGTGGCCTGCATTGAACGCGATTTGAACCTCCACCCATAACGGATTGAAGCCGTCGCCCTGGATGGCGTCCAGCACGCTGATGAAAGGTTCACCACCCGGCAGACCGTCGTCGGACATGAAGATCAAGTTGATCGATCGATTGTGCGCCAGAGTCGCCTTTTCACCGCCGGCCGGCAGTTCCTTGAAATTGATCAGAAACAACTGGTGATCGTAGTAGGCGGGCATCACACCGGCCCGACCGTTGTCGCTCGCTGCGCGCATCGAACCGCTGGACAATCCCGCCAGCGCCAAACCCAATATCCCGACAAGCATTTTTATTTTCATAGGCAAAACAGCGCTTCAATTTCGGCGGACCATTCCGGGCCGGGCCGCCACCTCACGGCAGTGAGATGAACGACCGCGGGCGCAGGTTCCCGGCGAACCCGCAGTTTTCCCGCTCGCTCCGGGCGCGATTTGCCGCCACACTCGGTGGCAATTTCTTTCCTTCCGATCCTGGCGGGAACAAATGGCGCCGCGATGGCTCATAATGACAATGACAGTCGCATGACTGCCCAGCAGGAATTTGAGTCCCTTGTGACCCGGTATTACTCCACGCTGTATCAGTTCGCTTTCAGTCTGGCACGAAACGAAGACGACGCCGGCGACCTGACCCAGCAAACCTTTTACGCCTGGGCGCGCAAAGGCCATCAACTCCGCGATCGGTCCAAAGTCAAGACGTGGCTCTTTACGACTTTGTATCGCGAATTCCTGGAAAAGAAACGGCGCCAAACCCGCTTTCCCCACTATGAATTGGGCGGGGTGGATCAGGACCTGCCCAACGTCCCGCCGGCCGGCGTCAATGAATTGGATGCCAGCGCGGTGTTGCAATCGCTCTCGCAACTGGAGGAGACCTTTCAGGCGCCCCTGTCGCTGTTCTATCTCGAAGAGCATTCCTACAAGGAAATCGCCGACATCCTGGGCATTCCCCTCGGCACGGTGAAATCCCGCATCTCGCGCGGCATCGCGCAATTGCAGCAAATCCTGACGGACGGCAACCAGCCGGCCACCACGTCGAAAACAGACCCCCGTGGATAATCAACAGGCCAAAGAGATTCTGCTGCGCTATCGGCCGGGAACAACCGACGCCACCGACCCCGAGTTCGCCGCGGCGTTGGAACAGGCCAAACGGGATGTCGAACTGGGTCGCTGGTTCGAACGACACTGCGCCTTTCAAAGCGCGATTCGCGACCGGTTCAGACAACTGACGGCGCCCCCGGATCTGAAGGAAAAAATTCTGGCCGACTGCCGTCCCGCGGCAGTCGTCCTCTGGTGGCAACGCCCGGTTTTTCAAACATTGGCGGCGGCGGCCGCAATCGTGTTGCTGATCGGCCTGGCTTACATCTGGACCCAACCGGGCGAGGACAAAAGTTTCGCCGCGTTACGCAACCGCGTGGTCCGAAACGCGCAGCGGGGCTATGTCATGGACATAACGACCACCAATCTCGGCGAAATCCGCCGGTACCTGGCGACACGCGAAGCCCACGCCGACTACGTGCTGCCCGCTCCCCTGGAGAAACTCCCCGGCGACGGCGGCGCAGTTTTGCATTGGCGTAACAAGAAGGTCTCCATGGTCTGCTTCGCTTTAGGCAATCGCAATGACCTTTTTCTGTTCGTGGTCGAACGGTCCGATGTGCCCGACGCACCCGCTGCCGATGAACCGGAGTTCACGCGGATTGGAAAGCTGACCGCCGCGAGCTGGAGCAAAGGCGACAAAGCCTATGTCCTTGCCGGGGCCGGCGACGAACAGTTTCTCCGCAAGTATCTGGTTCCCTGAGTTCAGAGTTCAAGGTTCACGCTTCACGCTTCACGCTTCACGCTTCACGTTAACGTTTTCAGGAGCATGCGCTCCCGCAGTTTTGCCAATGCCCTCGCGCGATGGCTTAACCTGTTTTTCACCTCCCCACCCAGCTCCCCGAACGATTCTTGATAACCGTCAGGAATGAAGAGCGGGTCGTAGCCAAATCCTCCCTGCCCTCGCGCCGCCAAACCGATGCGCCCCTCGCACACGCCTTCGAACAATTCCGTTTCCAGCTCCGCTTCGTCTGCGTAACAAACCGGCGAAGACCCTTTCTGCATCGGAGGCAAAACGGGCGTCAACGCCAGCACGCAGCGAAAGCGGGCCGTTCGTTTCTCCGGCGGAACGTCCTTCAACAAACGAAGCAGCCTGGCGTTATTCGCAACGTCCGATGTGTTGCCCGCCGCGGGCGCTGTCGAACGGTCTCCATCTTCATGCAGCGCGGCAAACCGGGCTGAATGAACCCCCGGCGCGCCCTGGAGCGCATCGACCTCCAGCCCGGAATCATCGGCCATGACGTACCGTTCCGCATGCCGCACTCCGCACTCCGCATTTTCAGCGCGGGCGAGCCAATGAGCCAGTTCAACGGACTTCTTCGTTGCGTTGCCGGCGAACGTGTCCGCGTCCTCAATCGTCTTCGGCGCATCCGGAAAATCGCTGAGCGTGAGATACTGAAAACGTTCACCGAGAATGGCGCGAATTTCCCGGACCTTATGGGCGTTCCGCGTCGCGATCACCAATCGTGTCATGCTCTGCCCAGTGTACGCGCGCGGCGCGGAAACACCCGAAAAATTCATCGTCGATTCAAAGAACGGACCGGGCGCGGACGATCCCCCACCTCCCTCCCGGGGGCGGTGGGGGGTGGGTTGCTTCGTGGAGAGACCCAAAGCCATTTTTGCCGCGCATTGGACCATGAACCCACTACGAACAGCCCGCTAAGAAACGCCGTAGCGGCAGGCATCTTGCCCGCCGTAGAGCCGGGCATCCTGCCCGGCGGATCAGGCTGGGAGTGCGGAATACGCCGCCGATATCGCGCGTTGGGTCCGGGCGGCAAGATGCCGCCCTCTACGGCAGCCAGGATGGCTGCGGCTACGACGGGAGCCGTTCAGTAAACAGGTGCGAGATTGTCGCTGAATCCTTACGCGTAACGCCGACTTTTCGCTCAGGGATTCGGCAGACGCCCGACCCGGTAGAATCGAAGAAGATTCACATCGAAGACTTCTCCGAACTTTTCATTGCTGCTGGAAGCGGTGTTGGTGACAACGGCGTTCCAGTTGACGAAATTCGAGGAGTGTTCGATCACGTAGCGAAGTCCGGCATTGGCCGCGTACGTGAACTGAAACTCCCCATTGGTGATTGACGGCAACGAAAGCATGACATCCATCGGCGTAACCACCGAGATGTTCACCGGGGAGGATGTGGCCGACAGGCCGCCGTTATCGGTGGCGACCGCGGTCAGCGCGTAATTGCCCGCAGCGAGATTGCCGGCCACGACACTGAACGGGCTCGCCGCGGCGGATCCGACAGCAGTGCTATTGGCAAAAAACTGAACGTTGGTCACGTTTCCGTCCGTGTCGGAGGCGCTGGCCAGGAGGGTGACGTCCGCCGGGGCGGCAAAAACGGCCCCGCTCACGGGATTGGTGATCGTCACCGAGGGAGCGATGTTGGCCAGGGCCTGGACCGTCACCGAGCCGACCATGCCAAAACCGACGTGGGGGATGCAATGGTAACCAAACGTTCCAGCGCTGTTAAATGTATGTGAGCAGCTCGTCGCGACCGTGCCGTCGCCGCAGATCGGGTCGGCACCGTCTCCGGTGACGGTGTGGATTCCTCCGGCATTGGTCCAGACCACGGTGTCCCCGACATTGATGGTGAGGCTGCTCGGTCGAAACGTAAGGCTCGCTCCACCAAAGGCCACAAAGTTGGTTGCGGCCCGAGCATACGAAGTAGCAACGAGAAGCGCCGCAAACCAGGCGCTGCCATTAACAAAAGAAAATATTTTCATCGTTTTTAATATTCCTGCGATTTGCGGTCGTGAGCTTTGCCGCGCTGAAGCGGAAATCCCCAGCGCTTAGCCGTTACACGACGACACTGCACAGGCATGAGACGGTCGATGTTCAGTTTTTGTTCCTCACCGTATGCCGGGGCAAAACTGCGAATTGTCAGGGTAATGCAATATTCAGCGAAGCCAGAACGGCATGCGCCCTGTAATTATTCACCCCGGCGGAGACGGGTTCGCTATAGCGGAAAAAACCATACTGCAGCGTGCCGGTCATGTTCTTCAAGAGCCGCCGCGTGACGCCCGCCGTCACGCCATGACGATCGTAAACCAGTCCCAGGGGAAGTCCGCCGCTTTCGTTGTGCTGCCGATAATCGGCTCGTGAATAGGTGTAGATCGCCCGGAAATCGGTCGATCGACTCACCGCAAAGTTGGCGCTGGCGAGAACGGTATAAATATCGCCCTTATTCGGCACCACCGCAGGTTGGCCGGCAGGCAGTTCATTATCGCCCGATACCAGACGCGATTGGCTGTAGGAAAACGTCGTAGAAAGATAAAGCCTGCGCCACGGCGTCAAGGTCACGTTAGCGCTGTAAACGTGCGCGTCATAGTTGCCCGCCAGAAGCGCGCCGCCCGGAGTATTCAGCAGCGGAGTAGGATCGGTGTCGGTGCGATAATCGGTGGAGACGAGTTGGTATTTCAGTGTCGTCTTCAACCAGGCCATCAGGCGCAGGACTACTTTCGCCTCGATTTGATCGGTTGTAATTTCGCGCGAACGGATAAACGCGGGATATCCGTTGCTCATCGGTGATGGCAGGTCGATCTCGTGATGATAATCGGTTTGCTTGACGCGATGCTCGTAACTTGGCTCGAATGATACGCGCGCCCACGGCGAAAAAGTGAATCCAGCGCGGTAATCGTGCAAGTCACCGGTGGCTTCGGTGTCGCGGATGAAATCAAAACTCCCGGTGTTCGTGGAGCCATTCAGCGTCAGAAACTGTTGTTCGTAGTAGTCGATCCGTTCCTGCTGAAAATGCGCCTCGGCATACAGTACCGTGAAAGGGATTCTGGTGTAGCGCAACGCAACGTTTTCGTCGAGGGCGGTCCTGTCCCGGTCCGAACCTGGTTCGCCGGAGCCGGACACGATCTCCCCCGCTGAAGTCACAACGTTGGTCGCGAAGAGATCGACCGAACCTTCGTTGTGCGTCCATTCACTTTGAATTCCGCTCGACAGGGTGAACCCCTCCCAAGGACCCAGCAGCGCATTGGCGCTGACGGCATGCGACTGTTGATTTAGCGAAATGCGCTCGCTTGAATCGCCCAGACTCGGAGGATACGCCGAGGACGATGAGCTGAACGCCTGGCTGAACGCCCCGTCGCCTTCCAGGTGGGTGTAAAGGTAGCCGCCGGACAACAGGAACCAATCGCGCAACTGCTTCTCGGCGCGGAACCCATTCGCCGCCTGGAAATGTCGGTAGTTCTCATTGTGCTCTCCGATCCTGTCGGGCGGAATCACCAGATCGCTGAAATCGCCCCGGTTCACGCGCGTTGTGGATAGTTCGTAGAACTCGGCGCGGAAATTGTCCTCCAGCGCGTAACCGCCGATTTCGTGCGCGAGGTCGAGTTTGAGGATGTGTGCGTGTTCACCGATGGTTTTGTAACCGGGAAAAAGCGCCTTGCCGAAGAATGCGGTCGGATCGCTGGAATATTGCCCCCATTGCAACGTGGATTCATTGCCGTTCCTGAAGTGATATTCATAACCGGCCACAAGCTTCGGCCAGTCCGGCAGGGTTAGAGCCGCATCGAACCACGCCTTGCCAATCTCCAGGTATAATTCCCGGTCCAGACTGGGCGGCGGCTGGTTGGACAACGCATAGAAGCCGCTCGTATCGTTGAAATATTTTCGATAGGTTTCGTAACCACCGCGGACGAATCCCACATCCGGCTCGATCAGAGTCAAGGCCACGCGATAATCGTTCTGATCGAACAATGCCCGCCCGTCCACCCACAGGTCCGCTTCCTTACCGATCGGCTGGCGCATCTCGAAATGCTCGTAGCCGGCGGTAAATCCCTCCTTCACTCCCCAGTCTTCACGGAACTTTTGTTTGTTGCCGCTCACGCCGATCCATTGCGCCATGGGTGTGATGCTGAACTGGGTTTCGCGGGCCGTTGTTTCAGCCCCGGGCGGCCATTTCGCGCCCTGATCGATCCAGGCGCGCAACACGCTGATCTGCCCGGCCGTGAGGGGGTCGCCCTTTCCTGCCGGCGGCATTTCCATGTCCTCGACCATCCGCGCAACATAGTAAATCAATTTGCTCTGCGCGCTCTGGCCCGGAACGATGTCATCCTTGTTGTTCTCGCCGCCTTTGAGGGCCGACTCGCGATTGTCGAGGCGGAAGCGGCTTTTAGGCCGTTCCGGTCCATGGCAGCGGAAACACGACTTCTCGAAAATCGGCTTGACGTCCCGGTCGAACTCGACCCGTTCCTCGGACGGCGGGGGCAAGCGACTGGCGTCGAGCTCAGCGGCAATCATCTCAACGCAGACGATGAAAGGCAGAAGGCGGCCAAGAACCAGCTCGGCCCGCCGGCGCGGCTCAATGCTCAATTTTACTTTGCCAAATTCCACAGCCAACCCTCGTTCAAAATCGCAGCTTCGAACTCACATTCGATCCGTGCACGGCCGTGTGGCACCCGGCGCTGTAACAGGCGCCGAACTGCAGGTAAATGCCGTGGTCCTGCTTGCCGATGGCGATCTGCGTACCAGCCGATTGAGTCGATTGAATTTCCGAGTGGCATTTGAGGCAGAGATTGACGTCCCGGTCCACGAGCAATTTGGCGTTGATCGACCCGTGCGGACTGTGGCAGACAGTGCATCCTTCGCGCATCGCGAGGTGTTCAAACACAAACGGCCGCGCCTGCTCCCGATGGCATTGCGCGCAATTCTCATTGAGACGCGCCATCGCCAGGCCCCCGCGCGGCTTCATGATGTCGCTCCCGTGCGGATCGTGGCATTGCACGCAATTCATCCGCTTTTCAATCACGGGATGGTGCTGCGGCAGGTTGAATTCCGCGTGGACCTCAAGATGGCATTGAAAACAACTCGCCGGGTCCTTGCCGGGATTGACAATGAATTTGCCGCGACCGCCACCCACGCGCACGTGCTCGCTGCCCGCCCCGTGGCACGACTCGCAGCCGGCCATCGCCGCCCATTTCACGTCGTCTTTGTAAAAGCGGGCGTGCGGACTGGCGGGGAAAATGCGGGTGATGTTGGTATGGCAATCGGCGCAGACTTTGTTGCCGACGTAATGCGCACCCTCGATCTGCGGCGGGTCCACCACGGCCCGGTCCAGCGTGGAACAGGAACTGATCAACGCGACACTCGCGCCAATCAACACCAGTGCGCCTGTAACTACATACCGGTTTTTCATCGGTGAAAGGATTCGCGAACTCGTTTGGTCCCGCGGGAGCCGGCTTCTGACGGGCCGACATTTGACGAAAGCGCGCGACCAATTCAAGCTCAATTCCGGCCGGGAACAATTTCGCGCATGCGCCGTCTTATTAACTAATCGTCTTCATGTTGGACTCGTCGGCGAATAGAATCGCAGCGTGGATTGCTTGCGCGCTTTGTTGGGCGGTGGCTCCCGCCGCGCCGGCTGAAACGGTCACACTCAGTCCCGCCGCCGACACCACCCTTTACGAAACCACTCCCAACAATAATCTCGGCGCGACCCCGAATGTCATCGCGGGCACTACCGCGGGCAACGCGGGCCAGCCTTACCGGAATCGCGCACTGATAAGATTCGACATCGCCGATCGGATTCCCGCCGGCGCCGTCATCACTTCCGCCAGCCTGACGCTGACGGTGGTCAGAATCCCGTCCGTTCCCGCGGATTCCACGTTCGAATTACACCGCCTTTTTAAGTCGTGGGGTGAAGGGAACAAAGACACCAACGCCGGCCAACAGGCCACAACCGGCGAGGCGACATGGCTCTCCCGTTTCTTTCTTCTGCCGGGATGGACGACTCCCGGCGGCAATCCCGGAGCTGATTTTTCGACCAACGCGAGCGCCGCAACCTTCGTCACCGGCCTGGGCAGTTACACCTTCGATTCCGGTTCAAACCTGATTGCCGACCTCCAGTTCTGGCTCGACAACACCAACACCGACTTCGGCTGGATGCTCGTGAGCCAGGACGAAGCGACGCCGAGCACCGCCCGGCGCTTCGCCTCGCGCGAAGACCCGGTCAACGCGCCGACGCTGGCGATCGAATTCGTTCCGCCGCCGCTGATCGGAGAAGTGAGCCTCCAGAACACAAACCTCACCTTTCATTTTAACGTTGAGGCCGGCTATAACTACGCGGTGGAGTACGCCGACGCCTTCCCGGCAACCGACTGGCTGGTGCTGACGAATTACGAAGCCAAACTCACCAGCTTCGAGGCGAGCGTGACCCATTCGTTGGAAGCGATCCCCGGCCGGTACTATCGCCTGAGCCGGGTCCCGTGTAACTGCCGCTGAGCCCATCTGCTTGGGTCGGACTGCGTGCGGAAATTTTCCGCATATACGGAAAATTTCCGCACACAGTCCGTCGCTGATGTTCGACTTCCAGGAATTCGCCATTGCCCTGCCGCGCCGGTTTCTTCAATACTTCGGCCCTATGTCGAGCAGTCGCAGGCAGTATCCGTTTCATTTGATCGAGCCGAAGTGGCAGAAAATCTGGGACGAACGGCAGACGTTTCGCGCCTGGAACCCGGGCGAAGTGCTTCCGCACGGGCACGACTTTGCCAGACGGCACGGACTGGAAGGCAAACAGGCCACCGCGACGGAATTGCCTCCCAAGTTTTACATCCTCGACATGTTCCCCTACCCTTCCGGCGCCGGATTGCACGTCGGTCATCCGGAAGGTTACACCGCCACGGACATACTGGCGCGTTATCGCCGCGCGCAGGGATACCACGTCCTGCATCCGATGGGCTGGGACGCCTTCGGGTTGCCCGCCGAGCAATACGCCATCAAAACCCGCCAGCACCCGCGGCAGACCACGGAACAAAACATCGCCACCTTCAAACGCCAGATAAAATCTCTCGGCTTCAGCTACGATTGGACCCGCGAAGTGGATACGACCGATCCGCGCTATTTCAAGTGGACCCAGTGGATATTTCTCAAGCTTTACAACTCGTGGTTTAATCCGGAGACAAACAAGGCCGAGCCGATCGAAACGTTACCTTATCCGCCCGAACTGCAACCCCCTCACCCTGCCCTCTCCCCCAACGTGGGAGAGGATGGCCAGAGGACGGGGGAGGGGGAGGCCGCAACGGGCATGCCGACAATCGATCCAGAACTCGAAAATCAACGCCGCGCCTACCGCGATTCCAAACGTCTCGCTTACGTCACCGAAGCTCCGGTCTGGTGGTGCGAAGCGCTCGGCACCGTGCTCGCCAACGAGGAAGTCGTTGACGGCAAGAGCGAAGTCGGCGGGTTTCCCGTTGTGCGCAAGCCGATGCGGCAATGGATGCTCCGCATCACCGCCTACGCCGAACGGTTGCTCGCCGACCTCGACACCATCGACTGGAGCCATTCGCTCAAGGAAATGCAGCGGAATTGGATCGGCCGCAGCGAAGGGGCGGAAGTTGAATTCCGAATTCCGAATTCCGAATCCCGAGTTGCGGTTTTCACCACTCGACCCGACACGCTGTTCGGCGCGACTTACATGGTGCTCGCGCCGGAGCATCCGTTAATCGATCAATGGCTCAAAAGCGGTGTTATTCCGACTCAGTGGCCGCAAGGCACGCGCAGCGAATGGACTGGTGGCGGCGCAGATAATCCGAACAATGCGATCGTAAATTACCGTTGGCGAACGTCCATAAAGAGCGACCTCGAGCGCACGGAACTGGCGAAGGAAAAAACCGGTGTCTTCACCGGCGCGTATGCGATCAATCCGGCCAATGGCGAAAAGATTCAGATCTGGATCGCGGATTACGTGCTCGCCAGCTACGGCACGGGTGCCATCATGGCCGTGCCCGGTCACGACACTCGCGACCTGGAATTCGCCCGCAAATTCAACCTGCCCATCGTGCAGGTCGTTCAACCCCCGGACACGAAAACCGACTGGCAAGGTTTCGTTGGCGACGGCGTCGCTGCCAATTCAGCCGGCGTTGGGATCTCACTCAACGACTTGCCCACCGACGAAGCCAAAAAGAAAATCACCGATTGGCTCGAAGCTAAAGGCCTGGGCAAACGCACCATCAACTACAAACTCCGCGACTGGCTGTTCAGTCGCCAGCGTTACTGGGGCGAACCGTTCCCGATCCTCTGGAAGCAGGACGCCAACGGGGATTGGTATCACGAAGCTTTGCCAGACTCGGCCCTCCCCCTGCTCCCGCCGCCGCTCGAGGATTACCGGCCCACTCCCGACGGCCAGCCGCCGCTGGCGCGGGCGAAGGATTGGGTCAACCTGCCGGACGGCTCGAAGCGCGAAACGAATACGATGCCGCAATGGGCGGGCAGTTGCTGGTATTACCTCCGTTACCTCGGCGCGCATAATGACCGCGCGTTCTGCGGCCGTGAAGCGGAACGATATTGGATGAGTCCCTTAGCGGCGAGCGGCAGTTCGCCGCAAACTTCCACCGGCGCTTTGCCAAGCGCCGCCACGCGGCCAGGGGTTGACCTCTACGTCGGCGGCACCGAACATGCCGTGTTGCACCTGCTCTACGCGCGTTTCTGGCACAAGGTCCTTTACGACCTCGGTTACGTCTCCACTCCCGAGCCGTTTTACAAACTTGTCAACCAGGGTCTCATCCTCGGCGAAGACAACCAGAAAATGTCCAAAGCCCGCGGCAACGTCGTCAATCCCGACGACATGGTGAACGAATTCGGCGCTGATTCCCTGCGGCTCTACGAAATGTTCATGGGCCCGCTGGCGGACGCCAAACCGTGGAGTACCAAGGGCGTTGAAGGCGTGTATCGTTTTCTCGGGCGCGTCTGGCGCTTGTTCGTGGACGAAAAGAGCGAGACCGAGTTCGAGCAGCATTTGACCGCCGAGCCGCAAAAGGGTGCAGAGCGGATGGAACAAATCCAGCTCAGCTCTTCAATTCAGGCGAGCGCGCCAACGGACCCCCAACTCCGTACGCTCCATGCCTGCATCAAGAAAGTCACCGAAGACCTCGACAACCTGCGATTCAATACGGCCATTTCCGCGCTCATGGTATTCCTCAACCAGGCGATGACCTGGGAAACCAAACCCTGTTCCGTATTGCGTGATTTCGTGGTTTTACTCCATCCCTTCGCGCCGCATCTGGCCGAGGAATTGTGGGACAAGCTGCATTCCGCGTTTCGCATTCCGCATTCCGCGCTGAGCTACGCCCCCTGGCCCAAATACGACGCCGCCTTGCTGGTGGAAGACACGCTGGAAATTCCGGTGCAGGTGAACGGCAAACTGCGTGATGTGATTGTCGTGCCCGCCGATGCCACCCAACAGCAAATCGAGTCTGCCGCGCTTGCCAGCGATAAAGTGAAGCCATTCATCACTGGCAAGACGGTGAAGAAGATTATCGTGGTCCCCAAAAAGCTCGTCAACATCGTGGTCGGGTAGCCGAACCGATCACTGTCAGACATTCC
>DASPXS010000299.1:0-3527 GCA_035637175.1 Haliangiales bacterium
GCCGGTGTGCCGGAGGTTTACGGCGCCGACGCGCGTCCGAAGCAGCTCGAGTGGATGATCCGGCAGGCGAAAAGCATCTCGGGGAAATGAACTGGGAAATCTGAAATCCGAATGAAATCCGAAGTAAACCCGAAACCCAAAAGGGCAGAAGGCCGCGCGCTGTCGGGAGCTGTCCTGAATCATGTTACATCTGTAACATCAAATTGGTCGCTCTCTGTGCCCGGACCAACACACGATTGGTGGAGTGATATGACGAAACGTTTCTCAATCCGGGTGACGACGATTGTCCAGCGCACGTTAATGGGGATGCTCCTCGGATTATGCGGCGCCACCGCCCTCCCCGGGGAGCCTTTGCCGCCGCCGAATCCCCCGGCTGCCACCGTCACGTTGCGCGACTTCAAATTGGTCGGCGATCTCAGGGGCGATCGTGCCGTCTTCACCCTCACCGCCACGGCGTGGGTCGAACATCGAAAGGGCGGCTCCATCGACCTGCTCTCGGGCGCCGCAGCGATCACTGAGCTTACCGCGGCTCCAAAATCGCGCGTCCGCGCCGGTGAAAACCGGTTCGTCGCGGTGTTCGACCGCCGCGGCGAGTTTCCCGTCCGAATAAAATTCAGCGCTGCGGTACGCCAGAGCGACGGCTGGAATGCGGTGGATTTTCGCGTCGCGCCCAGCACGCTGCAACCGATCGTCTTGCAGGGTCTGGCGGCGGACACGCAGTTTCAGTTTGCGGGCGCGGCGCGGCCCGAGCGCCAGGGCAACGATTTCATCAGCTATCTGCCATCCGATGGCGCGGTGAATCTGTCCTGGAAAGAGGCCCGGCCCGAAGCCGAGGGCAAATTGTTCTACGCCGCCGAAATGCTGTCGCAAATCAGCATCAGCCCCGGCCTGATGCGCCAGGTGGCCTTGCTGGAGGGCAAGGTGATGCAGGGCGAACTGACCGGCCTGACGCTGCTCGTGCGCGGCGCAGGCGAAGTGACCCGCGTGCAAGGCGACCAGGTGCTCGCCTGGAACGTCGAGCCGGCGCAGGACTCCGCCGACCGCCGTCTCGTCGTCCGGTTCAACCAGCCGCAGAAGGACCGGTTTGCGCTCCAGGTGCAGATGCAGACGCCGCTGGGCGCGTTCCCGCAGGCGGTGGAGGCGATGCAGTTGCGGCCCGAAGGCGCGACGCGGTTGGCCGGCGCCGTTCGCATTGTGAACGACGGCGCTGTGCGGCTCGAAGTGGTCCAGGCCAGCGGACTGTCGCAGATTTCGCCGGAACAATTTCCCGAGAGCGATGCCACCAGGGCGTTCTTTCCGGCGGCCGGCAGCCAGCGGTTTGCCTACAGGTTTTCCGGCGCGGACGTCGCGCTGCGGATTCAGGCCGACCAGGTCCTGCCCGAGCTGACGGTGTCGCAGGTGCTGGCCTATCACCTGGCTGAGAACGAATTGGCGATTGACGCGGAGATTGAAGTGGACATCCGGGAGGCGCCGTTGCGCGAGCTGCTGTTGCGCGTGCCAAAAGGCTACCTCATCGCGCGGCTCAACGTGTCGGGTTTGAACGATTACTTTCTGCGCGAACCGGCGGATCGGGCCGACGCCGAGTTGCGACTGGTGTACGGCCAGCCCGTGTCCGGCCGGCAAGTCATCCAACTCCGTCTCGAACGCAATCAGGCCCTCGGCGCAGCAAGTTGGGCACTGCCGCGCGTCGAAGTCGCCAATGCAAAATCTGTGCGCGGGCACGTGGGCGTTTCCGCGGACGCGGGTTTTCGCCTGACGCCGGAACGGACGCAGGCCCTCACGGAAATCACCACGGCATTCTTTCCGCGCCAACTGGCCGGCATTCAATCGGCGTTCCGGTTGAGCGATCCCGCCTGGGAGGCAACGCTGCGCGTGGAGCGATTGCCGCAGACCGTCCTGGCCGACGCGTTTCACCTGTTTTCCGTCGGCGAAGGCATCGCCTACGGCAGCAGCGTGATCAGTTACCTCGTGTCCGGCGCACCGGTGTCGGCGCTGCGGGTCGAGTTGTCGGACGAGTATTTCAATGTCGAGTTCACCGGCAAAGAGATTCGCAACTGGCAGAAGACCACGAACGGCTACGTCGTGCAGTTGCACACGCCGGTCGCGGGCGCCTACACGTTGCTGGCGAGCTACGAGCGGCCTTTCAAATCGCAGGGCGAGACGCTCGCGTTCACGGGCGCGCGACCGCTGGACGCGCAATCCGAGCAGGGCCACACCCTGGTCATCAGCGCCTACCAGTTCCAAGTGCAGCCGGTGGAAGTGTCGTCCGGCCTGCTGCCGTTGGAGACGGGCGAAGTGCCGCCGGAATACCGGCTGTTCTTTGACGCGCCCATTCTCGCGGCTTATCGCTACACCTCGCGGCCGTTCAACTTGCGGCTCGCGCTCAGTCCGCTCACCCAGGGCGATTCGCTCCGCCAGGTGGTGGACCGCGCCTCGCTCACCACGCACATCTCGAAGGAAGGTCAGGTGCTCACCGACGTCAGCTATCTGGTGAAGAACCGCGGCAATCCAAACTTTCGGCTGACGCTCTCCGAGGGAACGGAGTTGTGGTCGGCGACCGTGAACGGCGCGGCGGTTGTGCCGGTGACAGACGCGAAGGCGAATCTCATCCCGCTGCCGCAGCGCGCAGATCCGAACGCGGTGCTGACGCTGGACCTGAAACTGGCCGCGCGGTCGAAAGAACCCAGGCGGGTAACCGTCGCCGCGCCCGTCCTGAACGCGCCCGTGATGCTCTCGGAATGGAAGCTGGAACCGGACACGGGCCAACGTCTGGTCTATCGCAAAGGCCCGCTGACGCCGGTGGGCGGAGTGCCCGAGGTATCGGGCTTTGCCGGTCTGGCGCGGATGTTCACAGGAGCTGAGGCGCGCCGCGCATTGACTTTACTGGTTGCCGCGCTGGCTATGGTGGCCATCTCTTTGGTGGTATGGCGTTGGACGGTTCAGGAAGGTGTTTACAAATTCAGCGCCCGCCACATTTCCGGAATGCTGCTCGGCCTCGCCTCTCTGGCGCTGGCGATCGTCGCGTTGGTTAATCTTGGCGAACTGGCGCAGCACCAGAACACTTCATTGCCGCGCGACGTAACGTTGCTCGCGCCGGTGCAACAGCCCGGCAGCACGCTGAATGTCGAGGTGGCGAACGTGCCGCTCAAATTGTCGGCAGGCGCCATTTTCGGATACTCCTGGCCCGCGTTGCTCGCGCTGGCGCTGTGGGTCTATGGGAGGGTGAAGGACCGGCGCGAGTTCGAATTCGCGGGCCGGGTTTTCAGTTGGACGCTGCTGGCCTGGGCCGCGCTGCGATGGCCCAACGGCGCGGCGGCGTTCCTCTTTGTGCTGGTGGCGTTTTTGCTCCTGCACATGGCGATACCCGGCTTTCGCTGGCTCTGGCAGGTGCCGCGGGCGCCGAAGACCATTCCACCCGAGACGGGACCCGCCCCGGCAGTCGCGGCATTGCTCGTCGGAGGACTCTTATGGTTCAGTATGGGGAGCGCCGCCTTCGCTCGCAGCGCAGATTTCCAATCTGCCGCAGC
>DASPXS010000300.1:0-5516 GCA_035637175.1 Haliangiales bacterium
CGCCTGGTTGCGGAAACCGCGGCGCCGGTGAACGATTGGCGCTGGTTAACGCATTATTTGCAGGCGGAACTGGACCTGGGGCCTGTGCTCGCCACCTTTCCCGACGACGCGCCGATGCGCGCAGCCGTCGTTGCCTGCCGCGGCTTGCGGTTGCTGCGCCAGGACCCTTGGGAATGCCTGGCGTCGTTCATTCTTTCGTCCACCAAACAAATCGTCCAAATCCGGCAAATCGTCGCCCGGCTTTGTGAACAGTTCGGTGAACAAGTAATTGTTCCGCAAAATCACGAACCGGCTTATGCTTTCCCGTCGGCCGGTTGTATCGCGGCGGCGGGCGAGGCTGAATTACGGGCTTGCAAAATGGGTTTTCGCGCGCCCAACCTGCGTGCTGCGGCGCGAATGATCGCCGGCGGCGACGTGGATTTGGACCGGGTGTCGGCCTTGTCGGTCCACGAGGCGCGGGACACGTTGATGCGGTTGCCGGGCGTGGGCGGTAAAATCGCCGATTGCGTTTTGCTTTTTGCTTACGGCTATCCCGACGCGTTTCCGGTCGATGTCTGGGTGATGAAAGCGTTGCGCCGGCTGTACTTTCCGCGACGGGCGGTGTCGCTGAAGCGGCTGCAAAAATTCGCGGCGACACATTTCGGGCCCTGCGCGGGTTATGCGCAGCAATACTTGTTTCACTACGCGCGGGTTCACGCTAAATTGAAGGCAACGAGATAGTGGTCGGTCGCGTGACATGACTCGAAGCATTGAAGTGCTGTTTTCGCCGGCGGAATTCTCCGCGCTGACTCAGCGCGACCTGGGCCGGACGGCGTGCGTGGTGCTGGACATACTGCGCGCCACGACCACCATGATGACCGCGCTGGCCAACGGCGCGGAGGCCGTTATTCCGGTGGTGGAAATTCCGGAGGCGCTGGCGGTCAAAGAGCAACGGCCGGAAGTGTTGCTGGCCGGCGAACGCAACGGACTGCGGATTCGCGGCGACCAGACCGGCGGCCTTGACTTTGACTTCGGCAATTCGCCGCGCGAATTTCTGCCGGAGAAAGTGCGCGGCCGGACCATCGTCATGACCACGACCAACGGCACCCGCGCGCTGCGGGCTTGCGCCCATGCCGAAACCGTCTTGATCGGCGCGTTTCTGAATCTGCGCGCCATCGTGAACTGGATCCGGCGGGAATTGCCGCCGCACTTGATCCTGGTTTGCGGTGGCACCCACAACCAGGCGGCCCTGGAAGACACCCTTGCCGCCGGCGCCCTGTGCGAGCGCCTCTGGCCCTACTACGCCTCGGGGCAGGTCGCCGATTCGGCTGAGATCGCGCGGCGAGTCTATCCGCTCTTGCAGGCCGATCTGCTGGGGGCCATGAAACATTCCCGCAACGGCCAGCGGTTGCTCAATCACCCGGAACTGCGCGGAGACGTTTATTTTTGCGTGCAACGCGAGACGCTCAGCTTCGTCGCCGGACTGCATACTGACGGCATGGTGAGAAAGCTGGTGTGCGAGGCCCCGGCCCCTTCGGGAGACACCACCGCGATTTACTCGCGGCCCTCGGTCTGAGTCGCCTCTCTGCCCTTGAACAGGAGAAGAGAACAGAGAGTTCCGGATGACCAAAGCGGCGGTATTCGTTGAATTCACGCAAATCATCTTGCGCGGCGGCGGGAATCTTCAGGGTCTGAAAGATGGTTACTCAGTCCGGCCGATCGAAAGGGGTGGGAGACGCCAGTCCATCCTCTGTTTCCTCCTGTTCCCTTCCGATTAGTTCGTTACGGCTGGGCGAGGACCAGGCCGCGCCGGAGCATTTCCTTCCAAATGAGGGCGAAACCGCTGGCAAATTCGTCGGGCGTTTCGGCCAGCCAACGGTTCAGCGCGCCCGGAGCGAACCAGCCGCCGCGCTCGATTTCTTCCGGATGCAGTGCGAACGGCCCTTCGGCCGCGCAGCGATAGACCCAGACAAACTCCTGGCCGGTCTCCGCGCAGGCGGCGACCTTGAACAACCGCTCCGGCGCCGCGGCCAACACGAGCCCGATTTCCTCGCGCACTTCGCGAACGGCGCACGCGTCGTAGCTTTCGCCCAAATCCAAATGGCCGGACGCCGACGAATCCCAGGCGCCGGGGAAACAATCCTTCTTCATCGAGCGCTTTTGCAGAAACAGCTCGCCGCGCGAGTTGAACACCAGCACGTGAACCGCGCGATGTTTCAATTTCAGCCGATGAATTTCGCTGCGGGGCTTTTGCCCGATGACTTCATCGCGGTCGTTGACGACGTCAAAGATTTCTTCGCGCATTGTTTCAGCTTGAGGCCAGGTCCCGGGCGAGTCGAACGAATTGTCCCAGAGTGGCTGACTCGGCCCGAGCCTGCCGGGAGAGATCGACCTGTCCAAACGCATCCGCAAGTTTTTCCTCCGGCCAGTCTTCCTTCAGCAACTTGAACATCATCTTTCGGCGTTGAGAAAAACTGCGTTTCACAATTTGCGTGAATGTCACCGCTTGTTCGTGGTTCAACAACTGTTTTGCGCGTCGGACCATTGTAACGCAGGCCGAGTCCACGTCGGGCGGGGGGAAAAAACAACCCGCCGGAATTTTGAACCAGTCCGCCGGCTCGTAGCGGAGCTGAATCAATAGCGTTAGCAATCCGTAGTCCTTGTCGCCGGGCCCGGCGAGGAGCCGTTGTGCGACTTCGCCTTGAACGGTCGCCACCATTCGTTCCGGACACCCCTCGGCTTGCGCCAACTCGACCAGCATCGACGAGCCGACCGAGTAGGGGAGGTTGGCGACCAGTTTCCAGTCGGTCCAGTCGCGCGGGGCGCGCCGCAGATAGTCCAGCGCGTCGGCGGCGACCAGTATCAGCCAGCCGGCCGGAACGCCAAACTCCCGTTCGGCGTGAACCGCCGCCTTCCGCGGATCGAAGCCGGGCCGAACCGAAGTTCGGCGCTCCGGGTTGTCCGTGCCGCTTGCCAGGGCGAATTTCTGTCGCAAGAAATCCACCAGCCGCCGATCTTTCTCGATGGCGAGCACTTCACCCGCTTTCGCGAGCAGCAATTCCGTCAATGGCCCCAGCCCCGGGCCGATTTCGAGCACTTTGTCTGTAATCCCCAACTCCGCCGCCGCCACGATCCGCCGCAGTTGATTGCCATCGTGCAGAAAATTTTGGCCGAGCGATTTGGTCAGCCGCAAATCGCGCTCGGCCAGAATTTGTTTCATCTCCGAGAGCTTCATTTAGAACAGGAACAAACCACGAATGAACACGAATAGACACGAATGGAGAGGAACAAGGGAGGTTTACGCGAATTTCGCGAATTCGCGCAAATGGTAAAACTCTCCCGGACTGGTGCTGATGGGATTTTATGCGGTGTCATTCGTGAAAATCGGCGAAATTCGCGTAAGCAAGTCATTCGTGTTCATTCGCGGTTCAAAATTTCCGCCAGCGCAGCGACGGCGGTTTCCAGTTGTCGTTCGGTGATCGTCAACGGCGGCGTGAAGGCGATCACGTTTGCACGCTCGCCTTCCGGCAACAGAATGAATCCGCAGCCGAGCATGGCCTTGATGGTCCGAAGCGCGGCGGCGGTCGCCGGTGATCCATCGGGATTGCGAAGTTCCAGTCCGGCGAGCAGGCCCAGGCCGCGGCTGGCGACGAGCGGGGAGCGACGAGCGGGGAGCGAGGCGAGTTGGTTCAGCAGAAATTTCCCCAGGCGTTCACTGCGCCCGATCAGTTTTCGAGTGTGAATTTCCCGGATCTGCGCCAGCGCCATCGCGCAACCGACCGGATGACCGAGGAACGTGCTGGTGTGGATGGCTTCGCCCGTGGAAGGCGGCCATGCGGCATCCATGATGTCTGCGTGACCCACGCACGCGGAGAGCGGGAAACCTCCGGTCAACGCTTTGCCCAGACAAATAATGTCGGGAACGGTTCCGCTGTGTTCGCAGGCAAACCATTTTCCGGTCCGGCCAAAACCGGTGTAAATCTCGTCGAGAACGAGCAGCGCGCCGTGTTCGATGCAAAGACGGCGGAGCAGCGGAAGGAATTCCTGCGGCGGAATATTGATGCCGCCGCGCACCTGGATGGGCTCGACCAGGATCGCGCCGATTTTCTCCCGCCGAAAAAGTTTTCGTATTTCGCTTTCAACTTGTTCCAATGGAGTGGTGGAGTGGTGGAGTCGTGTAGTGGTGCGCGCTTCTCCCAATGCTCCATCACTCCCACACTCCATTGCTCCGCTTTGGGGGAAGGAAACGAAATACCCGAACCCGCCGAGTTGAGAGCGAAAGTGCGAGCGGAAATGCTCGCGATGCGTTGCGTTGAGCGCGCCGTAACCGAGTCCGTGATAAGCGCCTTCGAACGCAATGACGCCGCGTTTGCCCGTGGCCAACATCGTTGTTTTCAGCGCCGCTTCGACCGCTTCAAAGCCGGAGTTGCAGAAAATGGTCTTCGCGGATTTCGGGTTTCGGGTTTCGGAATTCGGATTCTGGTCCGCCCACCGTTCAAACGTGATCCGGCTCAACTCGCGCGCCAGTTCCGCCTTGCGCGCGTGCGGATGCACGTCGCCCATCGCGTGGGGCAGGAGGGCCATCTGTTTCTGACCGGCGTTGACGACGCGCGGATTGGCGTGTCCCGCGGCGGCCACGCCGAATGCCGCCGTCAAATCGACATACTTTTTTCCGTCCGAATCCCGGACGTGAACACCGTTGGCGCGTTCCCACACGATGGGCCAGGAACCGTCCGGCTCGAGGAACGTCACGTTGCGCGACTCGTAACGGCGCAGGAGGTCAAGTGTGTGCTGAGTCGTTGTTTTCAATCCGGAGGCTGAAAAAACATCAAACACCAAGCACCAAACACCAAAGAAATCCCAAATCCCAAGCACCAAAGCTCCGTCCGACGCGTCGTTGTGCGGTTGCCGTTTGGTGCTTGAGGTTTTTCTGGTGTTTGGTGTTTGGTGTTTGGTGTTTCCATCACACCCCTCTTTGGTCGGGCGGCCAAATGAACTTGTGCATCTGGAGCTGGAACCGGACGGGCAACGCGTCAGCGATTATTCGTTCAACGAGTTCAAGACGGGAGATCGGCGTCTGCCCGGCCGGAACTCTCTTCAACGATTTGTCCTGTTGATGGGGCTGCAGCGGCGTGACCCAGGAGAACAGAATCGGACAGACCGAGGCGAGGTTGAATTTCTTCATTTGCGCTTTGGCCCATTCGTAGTCTTCCTGTGTGCCGATGACAAATTTGATTTCGTCGGTGCCGGCCAGATGCGGCAGGTTCTCCCAGCGATTGCGTTCCACTTCGCCACTACTCGGGCATTTCAAATCCATGATGCGGCGCACACGCGGGTCCACGGGCGCGATGTCGAGCGCGCCACTGGTCTCAACGAGCACGGTGAACCCGTCGTCACAAAGCCACTTCATCAAGGGAAGGGAATTGGCCTGAAGCAACGGTTCGCCGCCGGTCAGTTCCACCAGGGGCAGCCTGGCTGGATTTCGGACCTCCGATTTCGGATTGCGGATTTCAAACGGTCCGGCCAGCCCTTCAATC
>DASPXS010000301.1:0-21674 GCA_035637175.1 Haliangiales bacterium
ATGGCGCTTGGCCAGGGCGGGTTGTCCGAGGAACCGATGTGGGACAGTCGTGTCGCCGAAATTCGCGCGCTCAAACCCAGCGTCATTCGCCTGTTCGTCCAGGAGTATTTCGATCTCTTGCCCGAACAAGGCCGTTATCACTTCGACACACTGGACCGCTCGGTGGCCACGATCCTGGCGACGGGCGCAAAGCCGCTCATGTGCATTTGCTTCAAGCCGCGCGCGCTCTTTCCCGAGATCAACCACGACATCGTCGAGCCGAACGACTACGCCGAATGGGAGAAGCTGATTTTCAATCTGGTGCGTCATTACCGGGAACGCGGAGCGGGGATTCGTTACTGGGAAGTCGCCAACGAACCGGACATCGGCGAGAGCGGCGGTTGTCCGTACCGGTTCAAGCCGGAGAGTTACGCGCGCTATTACCACCACACCGCGGCCGCCATTCTCCGGGCCGATCCGGAGGCGCGCGTCGGCGGGCCGGCGCTGGCCGGCGTGAAGTCGCCGATTCTGCCGGCGCTGCTGAATTTCTGCGACACGAACAAGGAGCCGCTGCACTTCATCTCGTGGCACATCTACAGCAGCAGTCCGCGCGCGGTGCGCGACACGATCGATTACGCGAAGGGTTTGCTGGCGGAACATCCGTCGCTCAAACCCGAGACCTTCCTCGACGAATGGAACATGGAGCTGATGAACCCGCCGCTCGATCCGCGCTTTCAGCCCTGTTACGTCGCGGAAACGGTGTGGCAGATGAAAGACGCGGGGCTGGACTACTCGTGCTACTACCACATTCGCGACTGGCACGTGGACTTCGACCGCTTCGCAAGGTTCATGTCGCGTGACGGAGTGGTATTCATGACACGCTGGTGGAACCGCATGCCGCAGTTCGACGGGTTGTTCGACTACCAGAACACATCGCGTCCGGCTTACTTCGCGTTCAAGCTGCTGTCGCGCCTTGCCGGCGAGCGATTGCAACTCACGTCCGATCATCCCGCCGTGCACGGTTTCGCGGCGCAGGATCCGCAACTGCGCATGTTCGACGTGATGTTTTGGAATTTTTCGACCAATGCAATGACAGTGGACCTCGCCTTCACCGATTTGCCGCGCAACCTGCGCGTGCGTCACCTCACGTTGAATGCCGAGTCCGCCAGCAACGATGAAAACATCCGGCTGCGTCCCGATCCGCCGCAGCAAGTCGGGAAGGGCGAACACAAACTCAAGGCCGAGCTCGAGCCCTACGGCGTGCAATTCTGGATGCTGGAATAAGTTGAACCGCGGTTTCAGCTTCAATCGGAAGCGGCACGGGCAAGGTTCATTCAGAAGTGAGCGGTCCGCCGGCTACGCGTCGGAGATTTTTTTCCGCTCGGCACTGTTCGGCTCCCGGAAATCACCGAGCTTACCCTTCTTTATGGAGCCATCCTTCAGCTTCAACGTGATCTCGGGCGGCCACCCGAATTTGGCTTCGAGCACGCTGTCCACCACGCCCATGGCGCCGGAAATTCTGTGGACCATAGTTTCGCCCAGGTACCCTTCGCCGGTTTCCGGTTTTTTGGCTTTGCCCATGGAATCGAGATTACCGGGAACCCGGGCACCCGTTCAATGTCCGAATGCAGATGCCGGTTGAGGTCCAAGGCGCAATCCTGCAGACGGAACAGGAACCCACCGAGAGAACATAAATTGCCATTTGTGCGGGAGCGCGGTCCGCCAGGATGGGTGCCGCACGATACCCTGCTCGCAGGCGAACTTGCTGCGGGTAACAAATCCGCGGTCCGGAGCGCGGCGCAACTGCAACCGACTGGAAGCGAACATCGAACATCAAAGATCGAACAATGAGCGAACAGCCGCCGGAACATGCGCCCAGTTCAACGTTCGAGGTTCAATGTTCCGGCGCAAAAAGTCTCCTGACATAGGGTTGTCAGTGGCAGGTTGTAGATTCGTCCCGCTATGAATGGAAAAGCAAATGCGATTGGAATCGCGCCCGCCATGATCCTGGCGGGGCGAATTCAGGGCGTGGTCGAGCCTGTTGCGTCCGTTGCGCTCGCGCGCGCGGGTCGGTCTGAAAAAATCGTGCCTTTCGCCGAGCCTCGGCTTCGGCTTGTCTTGCGTTCGGCGGACCATCGGGCCGGGGATTTCTGGGAGACGCTGAGCTACGTGGCGTTGTGGCTTTGCGGGTTGATCGGCGTCGGTCTCTGTTTCCTTTGAAACCTCGCA
Source organism: Haliangiales bacterium (assembly GCA_035637175.1). Taxonomy (GTDB): domain Bacteria; phylum Verrucomicrobiota; class Verrucomicrobiia; order Limisphaerales; family AV2; genus AV2. Next base: position 2,209 of record DASPXS010000301.1, read on the forward strand.
TTTCAATGCCCCCTGCGGGCACGAGATCGTGAAAAAATCAGCGCAGAGTGTCCTGAATTGGCCGGACCGTTCGTTGTATGATCGAACGGAACGACCGGCTGATCGGACGATCGGCCATGAAAGAAACATAAATATGAAAATTCTCGTCACTACCCCGACAGGCAACATCGGGCGGAGGGTTCTGGGTGAACTGCTGGCGCCAGAGTTTGCCGTGCGAGTGATCGCACGCGACCCGGGACGGTTACCCGAGGAAATCCGGGAACAAGTGGAGGTCGTTCGCGGCTCGACCAATGATGCGGCGGCGTTGCGTCGGGCGTTGGACGGCGTGGAGGCATTGTTCTGGTGCGTGCCGGGCGAGTCTTTGCAGGAAACAAACCTGCGCGGCCACTACGAACGCTTTGCCCGCGCCGGCTGTCTGGCTATTCGCGAGGCGGGAACTCCCCGGGTCGTGACCATTTCGGCGGGCGGCAAAGGACGCGCGCGCAATGCGGGTCCAATTCCCGGGCTGCACGCGATGGAGGACATCCTCAACCAGTCGGGCGCCGTGATTCGTCATCTGCGCTGCGCTTCTTTTATGGAGGACTTCCTCCGGGAAGCGCAGCCGATTTGCGAGCACCGCATCTTGTCCTATCCGATGCCCGGACACATCGCGATCCCGATGGCGGCGGCGAATGACATTGCTGACGTCGCCCTGAGATGGCTGGTGCGACGAGACTGGAGCGGCATCGAGGGCGTTGCGGTTCACGGGCCGGAAGACCTTTCCTACGGCGAGGCCGCAGCCATTATTGGCCGGGTCCTGGGCCGCCCCGTACGCTATGAACGGGCATCGGCGGAGGACTACATTCAAAAGATGGTGGACAAGGGAGCGAGCAACGACTACGCGCGAAGTCGGGTCGAGATGTTTGCCGAATTGGCCCGGGGAATTACCCGCGCAGAACCGCGAACGCCTGAATCCACGACACCGACAAGACTGTCCGAATGGACCGCGCGCGAGCTGCGGCCCGCCGTGGAAGCGCTCCTCGATGAATCCGTTCCGCATTCCCGGACGGCGGCGTGGAAAGAAATCCCGGTTACGTCGCCGCCGAGGCATCCGTTCGACCCGTCGGCGAGTCCGGCTGGGAGGAATTAAATTCTTACTTCTTCCCGGCATCCTGCAATGGAAAGCCGAAGCGGCGTGAACGCCGCGCAGACTTCACTAGCTGTTTTACCGATGAAAGTTCCGACCGTGCCCGTCAGGATACACGGCGGACGCTACTCAAAATCGTAAACCACCACCTTCGTGCAGATCGGCTTGAATACCTTCTCCACAAACTCCAGGTGCAGAGGATGCGCCTGATAGTGGTCCTGCGCCTGTTTGCCGGTGAACACGACGTTGAGGGCAACCTGATACGACTGGTCCACAACCGGCCGATGGCTGGGCGCCATTTTGCCGACGTGAAAATGAACGATGCCGGGGATCGGCGCCAAATATTTCCTTGCGCCGGCGATCAGGTCATCCGCCGCCCCGGGATTGGCCGGGTCGGTCCAGAAAATCACGACGTGTGAAAACATGGACGGAGCGTAAGACGCGCAACGCGCGACGTAAAAGGAAAATGCGAGAATTACGCTTGTCAGGCGGGCGATTTTCCCGTCTAAAAGCCACGCATGCCCGACTGGATCGCGGTTGTCATTCTGGGGATCATCGAGGGGATTACCGAGTTCATTCCCATTTCCTCCACCGGCCACCTGTTGATTGCCGAAAAATGGCTCATCGCGGCGAAGTGGTTGTCCCGAAGCCCCGGCGACCTGTTCAACGTGGTCATTCAGTGCGGCGCCGTCCTCGCGGTGTTGCCGCTGTTTTCCGTGCGATGCCAGCAGCTCATTTTCCGCTGGCGCGACGCGGAAACGCGGAGCTACCTGCTCAAGTTGATGGTGGCCTTCGGCCTCACCGGCCTGGTCGGGTTTGGCCTGGAAAAGAAAGGATTCAAACTTCCGGACAACCCGCGGCCGGTTGCGTGGGCGCTGCTGGTCGGCGGCCTGTTGTTTGTCCTGGTCGAACGCTGGCTGCGCGGCAAGCCGCTGCGGGATGAGGTGACGTGGCCGGTTGCGGTCGCTGTCGGTGTCGGCCAATTAGCGGCCATGATTTTCCCGGGCGCGTCGCGGTCCGGTTCGACCATTCTGTTCTCGTTGATACTGGGCTTGAGCCGTCTCATGGCAACGGAATTTTCGTTTTTGGTCGGCATTCCCACGATGCTGGCCGCCGGTGGATGGAAGATTCTCAAAGCGTTGCGCCACGCCAATGACGCTACCATCGCCGCCGGTGCGGTTCCGGAAAACTGGGGGATGGTCATTCTGGGAACCGTGGTGGCCGCTGTCGTTTCCTTCGCGGCGGTGAAATGGTTCTTGCGCTACATCCAAACCCACAGTTTCGAAGGCTTCGGCTGGTATCGGATTGCCCTCGGCGTTCTGATCCTGGTTTTTATCCGGTAGCGGCCCCGCCGGTTCACTCACTGCTGCGGCGGTTTTTCGGCCGGAGGGGGTGGATTCGGCTTGTCCGATTTTTCCTCGGAGAACAGCTCCTTAAGCGTGCGGAAGGGATGGAACGGGAACAGGAACTCCCTGGGGATGTAAAGCGGTTCTTTTTGCGGCTCGCGCAACGTGCCGGTGACTTTGTATTCGAACAGCTTGGTCAACGGCGAAAAGACCAGACTCACGATGGGCCCGATCACCCAGGCGTCGCGCAACAGGCGCGCTTCCACGTGGGCGTCCACGCCGCCTTTGAAATCAATGGTCCCCCGGTAAGCCAGCCGCATGGCCGGCGAACGGATTTCCATGTCGTCGGTGTGAATTACGCTGTTGGTGATGGCAAACGTGGCCGTGCCGCCGCTCACCCGGCTGCTGCCCAGGCCCGGAATTACCGCGTTCAACACCGGCGAAAAAATGCCGAACAACGGCATGTCCCAAAGGAAACCATCGCGGAGTTTGGCATTGCCGAATCCATTCCAGCTTTCCCAATTGCCGGTGTTTGCCCGGGTGATGGTCAGGTCGCCGCTCAGCGTGCCTTCGAGCCGGTTGGTGGGCGACGAAATATCGGCCATGAGCTGGCGCAGACCGGCGTCGGTCACCTGGGCGTGCAGATTGAAGTCTGCCGCGCGCGGAACGGTGCAGTCGAAATAGAGGTTGGCGGCGAGCTTTCCGCGATAAAAGTCGGCCTGCAAATTGGTGACGGTGACCGTTTCGTCCGCCCAGCGCACCACGGCGCTGACTTGCGGCACGTTGAATTTCCAGTAGGTGAACGGGCCGCCGGCGAGCTCGAAACGCATGTCGGAATGTTTGCCCCGACGCACCTCCGCCCAGCCGTTCACGCGCGCGGTCGGCGGCGTCACAAACGTGTAGGGGCTGAGGGTGTGTTCGGTGCGGGGACCAATGGCGTGCGTGATGAGTTTCGGATCCATCGTGCTGAGGGCGTTGGTCAGATAGACCGTCTGCGTCGCGAGGTCGTAGCCGACGCCGCCCACCGAGACCCGCGGCCCGCCGCCGCCGACCATCACCTCGGTGGCCGCCAGGAAACGGTTGGTAAACGTGACGGCGGCGGAAAATTCGCCGATCGGCACTTCCCTGAAAACAAAGTTTGTCGCGGTCACCCGGCCCGTGGCGCCGAACTTCTCCGGGTCACGCCATTGTCCCCGGACCTCACCTTCGACGACCAGCGGCTCGTTGAAGTGGAAATAATCAAATGCCGTCGCTTGTTTCTCCAGGAACAACGGCTTCAGCGCCAGCGGATCCAATTGTGCGCGCAGTTTGAAACGATAATCGTGATTTCGAATGTCCGACGCGCAGGCAAATTCGACACGGCCTTCGGGACGGGTCGCGACAAAATCCGGCAGTTGCCAGACAAAATTCGAGAAGCTGAAATGCGAGTGCGCGGAAGAAATCGGCACCCCGCGGAATGCGGACGGACCGGCGTGCAGCTCGCCCTCGAGCCGGAGCGTGGGCAGCACTTCGGCGCGCCAGTCGGGATGCGCGTTGGTCCAGGCGGGCAAAATCACCCGGGCCTCCGCTCTGACCTTCGGCGGTCCGGTCCAACTGTACTGGCTCAGCCAGCGCCCCGTGTCGGGAGTGAGCAGCGACTGGAGCTTGCGAACGTCGAAGTCGAACCTGCCTTGCGCTCGCGTTTCGCGCGTGGCGATCCGGGTTTGGACAGAGGCGTCGAACTGATGGCCGTAGAGGTCGGCGTGGAATTTCTGGATGGCCAGTTCCGGAGCGCGCCATTGTCCCGCCAAATCAATTCTGTCCACCATGACATTGGTGAGCGTGACGCCGTCGATTTGACTTTCCCAATCAATGTCAAACGGTTCGAGCGCCGCCCACCAGGCCCACGAGGGGTCGGCTCCGGGCAAAGCATTGGTCGCCGCGCGCGTTGCATGGCCGTTGAGCTGAAAACGTCGCGCCTCCCCCCAACGCGAGTGCGGTCTTTCCACCGTCCACTGCCAGTCGGCCTGCCGCGGCAGCAGGTTGTCCGGCGAGTGAACCAACTGCGCGGTGAAACGGTTGGTCTTGAGTTGGAACCATTCCGACTCAAGGAGGCCCGAGTCGAGCGCCAGTTCCGTTTTGAAAACGTCGCGGTCCTCCAGGGTCCGAAGCGAGCTTCCGCTAAAGCGCGCTTCCGGTATCCGGCCCCAGGGCGTATCCACCTCGGACAACTCCCAGTCCAGCTTTGCTTCCGCGGGCATCGGATTGGTGAACGATTGCGCCCAGTGAAGGTAGAGCCGGCTGAGTTTTGCCTGCCCCCAGGGCGTGCGCGCGCCGTCGAGTTGAAGTTTCAACTCCGATGCGCCGAGGTCGTTGCTGCCCGAGGGATGATTGAGTTTCGCGATCAACAGCAATTTGTCCAGCCTGCCCCACGCGGTGTCGGCGCCGCGCGCGGCGAGGCGGAGGTCTGCGGCGAGGCGGCCGGGCTCGCGCGCATCGCCCTGCAAACGCAGGAGGATTTCCGGCGGACGGCTGAATCGCATCTGGCGGGCGATTTTCACCACCTCTCGCAACCGGGTTGTCCACAGACCGGGCGGCTGGTTCGTGGTCCGGGACAACCGCCAATTGCGGACCGCGGACGCGTTGGCCAGCGTGCCGGACAGATCAACCCGGGCGCCGAGGCAACGCGCCTGAAAATGGTCGAGTTGCCATTGGTCATCGGGGAGCAGATGAAGTTCGGTCATGATGTTGTTCACCAGGAACTGTTCGGGCGCTTCGTTGGTGGAGACCAGGGGCACGACCAGCCGGCCATCATGGAGCGTGAGTGATTTGATCTGGAGATGCAGTTTATACAGCGCCGCCCGGTCGAACTTGAGGTCTGCCTCGCCAATCGAAAGGCGCGGCCCGGTCGGTTCATCGGCCGGGCCGAGGCTGACGTTTTCCGCCACCAGGCCGTGATACCAGCGGAGACGCATGCGGGTGAATTGCAGCACCACGCCGCGCGCGCGCAGCTCGGAGACCAGCCGCGCCTTGAGAAATTCCGGCAGGCCGACGCGATTCAGGTAAACCAGGCTCCCCAGAAAAAGCAAAACGAAGAGAAGCAAAGTGATGCGGCACCAGCGGAAGCAGCGTCGAAATCGTTGCCAGAAAACTTGCTTGGGCGGCGGCGGCATATCATGGACTCGCGCCGACCGCGGCGGTCAAATTTCGGAGCACTTCATTGTAAACGTGGAAGATTTCGAAGGGAAAATCGAACACCGTCTGTCCGGCTTCCAGATCCACCCGGGCATACGGCCCTCCCGAGGGGGATTGTTGGTCGCCAAATTCCACGGTCAACGTCTTCGGCCGGTCGCCCGCGTTCACTTCAATTGAAATCCGGTGCGGCGGATCGCCGAAACCGTAGCGGGCGCCGTCGAAATGGCCGCAGGCGTCCCAGGCCTTCGACCGCAACTGGCCGAAACGGTACATCGCCTCCTCGATGGCAAATGGGTTCACCATGCCCTGCGAGCCTTCCGCAATCCCCCATCTGCCGTTGGCGCCGCGCTGGAGTTTGTAGGTTTTGCCTTTGAACTCGATGGTCGCGCCGCTCACCTGGTTCGTGGTGAAACTCCAGATGCGCCGGTCGCGCAATTCGAACGCCGCCTGCGGCAACGACTCGATTTCCTCGATCGGCATGGTATAGACCGAAGTCTCGTCGCTGCGCCGGACGAATATCCTGTCGGCCTGGTTCGTGCCGAATTCGATTCGCGCAATCGGATCGTTCGTGCTCGTCGCGGCGGCGGTTTTCAAAACATATTCGCGCGTCGGGGGCGCCAGGCCGTAGTTGGGCAGGTCCAGAGCGGTCACGACTTCCTTGAACAAATCAACTCGCTGCAGCGAGTTCAGGCGGTCCACGAATCCTCGCACCAGCGCCGGGTCGGCCGGCGCGGAAATGGGTTCGACAATGAGCCACGTCCCGTTGGTCTGCTTCTGCAGCGCGAACGCCTCCGTGGCGCGCGCCTCGATGCGGTCCACGGTTGCCGGCGTGAATTCCACCAGCCGCTTGTCCAGGAAATCCGTGTAGGGGGCCCTCAATTTCTCGAGCAAAGGCCTGGGAACAGTCACGATCATCGGCGGATAATTCGATCGCCGGGCATACACCTGGGCCGGGTTGTTCGTGGGGCTTTTGCCGAACTCAACGGTCAGGAAGTCGTTGGTTCCCTGGCCGAAAGCCAGCACCACTTCGGGCGCCTGCAAGCCGTAGGGTTCGAGATCGACGCCGGGCGCGTCGCTGACAAACTGATCGACATGCGCGTTCTGCAACTGCTGCAGGAGCTGCTGAAGCAGGTTGTTGTCCGCCCGCGCGGAGCGCGGCGTCGTCAGACGCCAGAGCTTGCCAGCCGGGTCACGCTCCACCGCGAATTCACGCGAACCGGAGCGCACCACCGATAACCGATCAAACTTCAACCCGGCGAGATGCAAAAAGACCGGGTCGCGCCACTCCACCGCCGATTTCGGCAGACGATCCAGCAGCGCCGATTCCGTCACCAGGACGCCGGCCGAGCCGACCTGCTGCAGGTAAAGTTTTTCGCCGACCGCCGTTTTGGCGCCAAGTCGAAGCGTGGGGAGCTTCTTCTGCCCCTGCTGCACAATCACCGTCGCCAGCGGTTCCTCCAGTCCGAACTCCGCCAGTCCGCCCGGCTGCGCCTGGAGTTCCTCCGCGGAAATGTAAGTGCTCCGATTGAGCGCATGGAACAGGTTCAGCCAGTTTTCGATGATCGTGGATTGTGCCGGGTAGATCGGCGCCGGCTGCGTCAATCGCCACTGCCCGTTCGTGCGTTCGGCGCGGATCACATTGTTCGAGCGGATGATTTCCACGCTGACGACCTTGCCGGCGTCAAAATCGGGAAACAACTTCATGGCTCGATCCGCCCTTTGTTCGGTATCCAGCGTGTGGCGTTCGAAGAAATAAATATAGCTGAAGACGCTCAGCGCCAGGACGGTCAGATAAAATGTGCCTTTGGAGTTCATGGCGGCCATCCCGGACGTTCCTCAGCGGCGTCGGCGCAGCCACACCAGCAGCCCGAGCAACAGCACGGCTCCGGGCATTCCCGCCAGCAGAACCCAACGCGCCGTTGTCATCTGGGATTGGTTCAGTGAAATCTTATACTCGCGAATCGGCCGCGGCCCGATGGCCAGGAATTGGGAGCGATCGAGCAGCCAGTTCACGGCGAGGTAGGCGAAGTCGCGATTGGCGTCCGTTTCAATCGGGGCATTAGCCAGAAGAAATGAATCGCCCACGACCACCATGCGGGTCGAACCGCGGTCTGCCGCGACGCCGGGAATCGCGCCCTTTTCCACGGCGACGGCCAGCGGGACGACGCCGTTGGTCTCGCGCCCTTCTTTTCCCTGTTCGCTGGTAAAGGCCAGCTCCGCGACTTTGGCCGTGCCCGCCGCTCGCGCCGCGCCCGGCGCCTGACGCACGGCATGAGGCAGAACCATGGCCAGCCGCGAACCCGCCAGCGGCCGGACGATCGGATGCTGGCCGAAGTCGCTGACGTAAAGAACCTGGTTCTGGCCGGCCTTGGCCTGCGCCTTGTCGGTCACCAGTTGGTCGCCCACGGCGACACCCCAGTTGGCCAGGATCCTTTCCAGGCCACTCTTCACGCCGGTAAGGGCCGGGTTAATCAGCAGAATGAACGCACGCCCGCCCCGGTTCAGGTAATCGTCAAGCTTTTCCAGTTCCGGCGCGGACAAGCTCTGTCGCGGCCCGGCAACGATCAGCAACTGGCCGTCGGCCGGCACGTCGTTGGTCAGCAGTGAAAGCGGCTCCAGCAAAATGTTCTTGTCCTGCAACACGCGGGCGAATTTGAAATAGCCGGTGGTGTCGTCTTCACTGACCGGATTGTGCTCGCCATGCCCCTGCAAGTAATAAGCTTTGAGCGCCTTCGGGTCGGTGACCCCCACAATGGCCGAAGTGAAAAGCTGTTCGCCCTTGAAGGCGGTGCGTTTGGCTTCCCGTCCCGCCAGGACAGAGGCCAGATCGTAATCCGCCAGCTCCTTTTCATGGACGATCCGGGGCGGCTTGCCCTCGCTGCTGAAGATGACGAAGTTCTCGTCCGTGGCCGAGACGATCTTGTATTGGGTCTTGATCCACGCGGCCCGGCCCGGCGCGTGGAGATAATCCACAAATTCCACATCGAGCTTTGAGCAGGCCAGTTGATACTCGTTGAGCAAACCTTTGACGGGACTGAATAACGCATGGTCGGGATCGAAAAAGACGATCACTTTTACCTGGGTCGGCAGCGTCTCCAGCATCCGGAGCGTCAACGGCGAAAGTCGGTAACGTTCGTCGGCCATCCACTGAAATCGTTTGAAATGGCGGCTGGCCAGGTAATTGGCCATCAATACCAGCGCCAGCAGCGCCGCACACGAAGCCGCCACATCCAGCGCCTTGGCCCACTTTCGTGTGGCGGAAAAACTGGGTTTATGGAGCGAGTCGTTGGCCATGTCACTTCCACCGGCGGCTTTCCACCACCTTCAACGTCAAAAATAAAAAGAACAACATCAGGCTCAGGTAAAAAACCACGTGCCGCGTATCCACAAAACCCCGCACGAAATCCTCCATGTGCTCGCTCAACGAAATGTATGAAAACACCCGGGCCGCCCAGTCGGCCGAGGGCGCCGGCACCAGCCTCCGCAGGCTCAGGATAAACAACCCCAGCCCGATCACAAAACTGATCATCGCCGCCATAATCTGGCTCCGCGTCAGCGCGGACGCAAAGCAGCCCATCGACATGTACAGGCAACCGATCATCACGATGCCGAAAAAGGTGCTCGCCGTCGTCCAGGGATCCAGCAGGGTCGGCTCCCGGGTGAGATACCGCACGACGGCGATGCAACCGAACAAGGGCAGCCAGGTCAGAACATAAAACAGCAGCGTGCCGGTAAATTTGGCCAGCACGACCTGCCAGTCGCTCACCGGCGTCGTCATCAACGTCTCAAATGTCCCCGACCACTTCTCAAACGCGAAGGAACGCATGGTGATCACCGGCGCGGTGAGCAGCAGGATGAGCCAGAAATACCACGTGCTGTAAAACAATTCAGTCATTGGCTCCAGCACGCCCTGCGGATCGTCATTCAGCTTGGCCAGCATGTCGGTGAAACACAACCCCAGCAACAATAACACCGAGGCAATAATCACGTAGCCGGTGAGGGAGACGAAAAAGGCCCCCAGCTCGCGCCGGACCAATGTCAGATAGACCCGCATCAGCGCGCCTCCTCCTCGCGGTCGGGCCGCGTGATATGCACGAAAATGTCCTCCAGCGAATGTTGCGCGCGGCTCAGCTCGCGCAACGACCAGCCGCGCGTCCGCACCTGCTCGAACACCAGCGGCCGCAAATCCAGCCCGGCGCGCGGCGTCAACGCGCAGCGCTGATACTCGCCCTCGCACGGCGCGATGTCGAAGTACTCGATCTCGCCCATCTGCTCCCAACACGCGCGCAACTCGCTCACCGGAGCGGCGATCTCCGCGATCACCTGGCCGCCGTCGCTCATGATGTTCTGCAGATTCCGGGTCGTGTCCGCCGCCAGGATCTTCCCCCGGTGCATGATGAGCACTCGATTGCAGGTCATTTCCACCTCGGACAGGATATGGGTCGAGATCAGCACGGTGTGCTGGCGGGCCAGGTCTTTGATCAATTGGCGCACCGACCGGATCTGATGCGGGTCCAACCCGATCGTCGGTTCGTCCAGAATAATCAATTCCGGTTCGTGCACCAGCGCGTCGGCCAGACCCACGCGCTGACGGTAACCCTTGGACAATTGGCCGATGATCTTGCGGCTCACGTCGGTCAGCCCGCATTGCTGCATCACGACCTCCACCCGCGCGCGGCTGCGGCCAAGGCCCAGCCCTTTCAGACGCGCGCGGAACTTGAGATACTCGCGCACCCGCATGTCCAGGTGCAGCGGATTGTTCTCCGGCATGTAACCGATGCGCCGCCGCACTCCGTCGGCCTGGGTGAATACGTCCAGACCCGCAATCCGCGCCGTGCCGGACGTCGCCGGCATGAAACACGCCAGGATGCGCATGGTCGTGCTTTTGCCCGCGCCGTTCGGCCCAAGAAAACCGACGATCTCGCCGCAGCCGACGGAAAAAGTCAGACCGTCAATCGCCGTGTGGCCGGCGTAGCGCTTGGTCAAATGTTCGACTTCAATAATCAGACCGTTCGCCATGGTTCACCAGCCGAGTTTAGTCCTAACCAGAGAAATTGGGCCATGAAAAAGTCAATCAACGAACGCGGACAACGACGCTGCCCCGGTTGATGACCCGGCCGAGCTGGCTGCGCCGATGAATCACCACGTTCAGTTCCGCGCGTTCGCTTTTTTTCTTCGATGCCAGAACCGCGGCCGCGGACACCAGATCGGGCGTGGCCTGTCCGTCGATGCCCGCGATCAAATCACCGGGCCGCAACTCCGCGCGCGCCGCCGGACCGTCCGGGTCAACCCCCGCGATCAGCAATCCCTCACGCGGATGATAACCGGAATGCTCGGCCAGTTCGCGGGTCAATTCCTGGACCGAGATACCCAGCCGGGCATGGACCACATCCGCCAGCGGAACCATTCGGGCCGTCACCGCTTTTCGCTCGCCGTTTCGCCGGACCGTCAGCGTCACTTCCCGGTTCGAGCCGGCGCCGAGCAACTGGGCGCAGTGCAGAAAGTCCCCGGGCGCCTGGCCGTTGATCTGCGCGATCACATCGCCTTTCTGTAATCCGGCCTTTTCTGCCGGGCTGCCCGGCTCGACTGACGTGATCAGCAACGGATAAGGACCGGACTTGATGCGGGCGCCGAACCACATGGATTTGGTCGCTTCGGGCGCGAATATCTCCGAGAGCGCTTCGGTCACCTGTTTGATGGGAACGGCGAAGCCGATGCCGTGGCCTTCACGGTAGATCGCCACGTTCAGTCCGATCAGTTCGCCTTTGAGATTGATCAGCGGACCGCCGCTGCTGCCCGGGTTGATGGCCGCATCGGTCTGCAGCCAGTCCGCGACGTCCAGCGGTTCGCCTTCAATCGCCGGCCGGCGGTTTTTAGAACTCAATATGCCGCGGCTGACCGAACCGCCGAGCCCGAACGGATTGCCCAGGGCGAGCACCGTTTCTCCCAGCAGCAGATCGTCGTCCTTGGCGAACTTCACAGCCTTGAACCTTTCCCCTTCTTTGGTTTTCAGCTTGAGCACCGCGACGTCGATGCGCAGGTTGACGACGATCGTGGGTTCCGCCTCGAACTCCCGGCCATCGGCCAGTTTCACCCACACTTTGCTCGCGCGACGCACGACGTGGAGATTGGTGAGCACGTAGCCGTCTTCATCGATGATGACGCCGGAGCCGAGACTGTATTGGGTGTTGGGTTGGCGCCGCCGATAGTAGGGTCCCCAGAACTCGCGCAGCATTTGTTCGAACGGATCATTGTATTCCACGATCGTCTCCGTCGCGATGTTCACGACGCTCGGCATAACCTGCTCGACCGCCTCCACCGTGGCGTCGCGTCGCGCGTCCGGTTCTGCGCCGTCCAGGGGCATCGCTGCCAACACGCCGCCCAGCAAGGCCGCGAGCGGCATCCGCGACGTTTTATGAAGCCCAAATGAGTTCGCGTTTTTCACCACACCTCTAGTCAACACGACAAACCGTCGTTCGGCTCGTTTAAATTCCTGCCACCCCGTCCGGGGTCGCCCCCGGGGTGCGATCCAAAATGCCGGTCAACAATTCCGCGCGGACCGATGCTGCAACCCTCCCCCGGCCCCTCCCGGGAGAGGTCGGGAGTGGAGTCAGGACGCTGACCGTCGGTTCGAATCACACCCCTGGCCTTGTGCGCGCTTGACTTTGCAAAAGCCTCATCCGAAAAGCAATGGCAAGGTGACCGCGATACCGCCCGATCTCTATGCTCGCTGGCGGGCGCACACTTCGGCCGTGCCTGCGTTGCGGGAGGCGGAAGAAGACGCGCCATCCGAACGATTGTTGCAACGGATTTGGGAGCATCAGCGGCTGCGGCGCGATCAATTAAAGACATTCGACGGCCAGACGGTGCGGATTCTTCATCCCGGTTTCTGGAATCACGAGGCGGGTCCCGATTTTCGCGGCGCCGTTCTGCGGTTCCCCGGCGAGCCGCCGCGCACCGGTGATGTCGAAATTGATTTGCATCCCGCCGGCTGGCGCGGACACGGCCACGATCGCAATCCCGCTTATCGAAACGTGGTCCTCCACGTGGTTTGGCACGCGGACTCGCCGGCCGCCTGCTCATTGCCCACGCTGGCATTGAAGTCGCGACTCGACTCGCCCTTGAGCGAACTCCGTTTGTGGTTGACCGAGGAGTCGGACGCGCCCGGTCTGCTCGCCGGCAAGTGCAGCGCGCCGTTGCGCAGTCTGCCTGCCGACATTTTGCGCCAAGTGCTGCATCAGGCGGCGCTCATTCGGTTGCGACGCAAGGCGTCCGAATTCGCCGCCCGCGCCCGGCAGGTCGGCTGGGAACAATCGCTGTGGGAGGGCCTGTTCGCGGCGCTCGGTTACAAGCACAACCTCTGGCCGATGCGCCGCGTGGCCGAACTGCTGCCGCTCCTGCTCGCGCGCGATTTGAAAAAACGCAGCGCGACCTTCGCGCTCCAAGCGCGCCTGCTCGGCGTCAGCGGCCTGCTGCCCACGGAACTGACCCGCGCCCGGGCCAGCACGGACCAGTATCTGCGCCGCGTTTGGGACCACTGGTGGCGCGAGCGGGAGGAGTTCGCCGATGTCATCCTGCCGCGCGGCCTGTGGCGTTTCAACGGCCTGCGCCCGGCCAACCATCCGCAACGCCGGCTCGCCCTCGCCGCCCATTGGCTGGCCGCGGGCAGCCTGCCGGACAAACTCGAGAAATGGTTTACCGCCAGAATTCCCGACCGCAAACTGGAACCGTCGTTGCTGGAAATCCTGCAGGCCGGACGCGACGATTTCTGGTTGTGGCACTGGACGTTTCGTTCGGCTCGAATGACGAAAGCGCAACCGCTGCTCGGCGCGGGGCGCGTCACCGACGTGGCCGTGAACGTGGTGCTTCCCTGGTTCTGGATGCGGGCTGTCGCTGGAAACAGCGACGACTTGCAACGCGCTGCCGAACGTCGTTACTTCGCCTGGCCGAAATCTCAGGACAACGCCGTCCTGCGCCTGGCGCGCCAACGCCTGCTGGGCGGCGCTGATTCCCGCGCGCTCCACACCGCCGCGATGCAGCAGGGCCTGCTGCAGATCGTCCGTGATTTCTGCGAGCACTCGAATGCGCTCTGTGAAAACTGCCGCTTTCCCGAACTGGTGCGCAGTCTGAGCGCGGCAGGCGCCCCGGGCGCGCGCTGAATTGCGTGCCCGAACAGGAGGCGCCGATCGTAGTCCGGGTACAATTTTTGTTATAGGTATAACAGATTTTGTACCAGACCTGGGATTGCGGCCCGGTAAGTCGTCTCGCACGGGTGGACTTCCGCTTACGCCTTTTCGACAAAATTCGACACGCTCTTCACCTCGGTGTCCGGCGCAAGGACGGCGTTCGGCTCAACCCGTGCTGACACCGACTTGCCGCTGGTGATGATGACGACGCCCAAAACGATCACAGCCGCCGCCCAGAGGATGCGCGGCGTCAGCGTTTCACCGCCGAGGGCCCAGCCCAGGAATACGGCGATCACCGGATTGACGTAGGCATAGGTGGAAATGCGGGCCGGCGTGCTTACCTTCAGCAACCAACTGAATGCAGTGAACCCGATCAGCGAGCCGACGATAGTAAGGTAAGCAAAAGCCCACGCCGACCGCGAAGAGATGCCTGACCCGTCGAACCTGGCTCCTTCGCCGGAGATCAACCCGACTCCCAAGAGCACGGCGCCGCCAGTGAGCATCTGCATGGCTCCGGCCATCAGCGAGGAGTCCGGTTTGGGTGTGTATCGGGCATACAACGAACCCGACGCCCAAGCGATGCTCGCGATCATGAGCGCCGCCACGCCCGGAAGTTCGACGGCATTCTGTCGCATGACATCCGGTCCGCCCACCAGCAGGGTCATCCCGGCAAAGCCGACCACTAGGCCGAGCAGGGTGTGAAAGGACGGCCGGGCGCCGCGAGGTCGGAACCAATCCAGCAGGACAAACCACAGGGGCGTGATCGCGATGAGCAAAGCGGTGAGGCCCGAAGCGACCTTTTGCTCGGCCCAATTCACACCGCCGTTGCCAACGCCCAGCAGCAATCCGCCGACAATGGCGGCGTTGCGCCAATGATAACCGGCTGGATTCGGCACGCCCTGGAAACGAAGCCAGGCGTAGAGAACGCCGCCGGCCAGGAGAAAGCGGGCGCCCCCGAGCAAAAACGGCGGGATGGTTTCGACGGCAAAGCGAATGCCCAGATAGGTCGAGCCCCAGATGAGATAGATTGCCGCAAATGCCGCGAGCACCGGGCCAGGCGGCGCAGTCCGATGTTCCCCGGTGTCGGTATTTCCAGGCTGCATATAAATTTCCCAAATCGACGCAAACTTTCAGAATGATGCGACTCTCGTCTTCGTTCCGCGTTGGAACCGGCCGGCAGAAGCGCGGCGGGAAATAAAAAAACCCACCGCCGTTCAGCGGTGGGTTCAAGAAAATGTGACGAAACTAAGCTGTTCCTGACGCCCATCCGCCGTCCCGGTCTTTAATCAGGCCGGACATCGGTCGCAAAATGGCAGTCGGCAAAACCCGCCTACGCGCGTCCGCCGCACTCTTCATTCGAGTCTTTGACGTCATAGTGACGGCCTGAATACTTACCGTCGCCGCGACGGGCTGTCAAAGAATATCGACGCTCGAGGGCTGCTCCGGGTAAACCGGCTTTCCGGCGCCGTGATCGCCGTTTTTGGTTTAATCGCGCTCCGAAGTTTGAAAAACTGAGCTCATGCAAAGCGGGATTTCCCTGGTCGGCCTGCTGGCCTTCACCACAGTCGCGCTCCTGTTGACAACGCCTCCGGCAGGGGCTGCCGCTTACGACCTCCTCATCCGCGGCGGCACCATTTACGACGGGAGCGGAAACGCGCCTGTCGCAGGAGACATCGCGATCGCCGGCGACGCCATCGCGGCCGTCGGCAAATTGAGTGAAGCGCGCGGCAAAGTGGAGATCGACGCCCAAGGCCTCGCTGTCGCGCCCGGTTTCATCAACATGCTGAGCTGGGCGACGGAATCGCTCATCCAGGACGGCCGTTCGCAAAGCGACGTTCGCCAGGGCGTGACGCTCGAAATCATGGGCGAAGGTGAATCGATGGGGCCGTTGAACGACGCGATGAAAAAGGAGATGGTCGAAAGGCAGGGCGACATCAAATACGACGTGCGCTGGACGACGCTGGGCGAATATCTCGATGATCTGGCTCGTCGCGGCATCTCCTGCAATGTGGCGTCCTTCGTCGGCGCGACCACGGTGCGCATTCACGAAATCGGTTACGTCGATCGCCCCCCGAGCCCTGAAGAACTGGAGCGCATGAAACAGCTCGTTCGCCAGGCGATGGAGGAAGGCGCGTTCGGCGTCGGTTCGTCGCTGATCTACGCGCCGGCGTTTTACGCGAAGACGGATGAGTTGATTGCGCTGGCTAAAGTCGCTTCGGAAAAAGGGGGCCTGTATATCTCGCACATTCGCAGCGAAGGGACGCGCTTGCTCGAGGCCGCGGATGAATTGATCGCCATTTCGCGTGAAGCCGGGATACCCGCCGAGTTCTACCATTTGAAGGCCGCCGGCCGGTCGAACTGGAACAAA
Organism: Haliangiales bacterium; assembly: GCA_035637175.1. Classification (GTDB taxonomy): domain Bacteria; phylum Verrucomicrobiota; class Verrucomicrobiia; order Limisphaerales; family AV2; genus AV2. Next base: position 18,409 of record DASPXS010000301.1, read on the forward strand.
CTCGACGCGTTGATTCGAAAAATCGAATCCGCTCGAGCCGCGGGACTGCGCATCACCGCCGACATGTACACCTACACGGCGGGCCAGACGGGGCTCGACGCGGCGATGCCGCCCTGGGTGCAGGAAGGCGGATACAACGAGTGGGTGAAGCGATTGAAAGACCCTGCCATCCGCGAGCGCGTCAAGCGCGAGATGGACGCGCCCGCGGACCAATGGGAGAACTTTTTCATCGCCGCAGGTTCGCCCACCAACATTCTGCTCGTCGGGTTCAAGAACGAACGGCTCAAGCGCCTGACCGGCAAAACGCTCGCGCAAGTTGCGAAGCTGCGCGGAAAATCACCGGAAGAAACGGCGATGGACCTGGTGATCGAAGACGGCAGCCGCGTCAGCACCGTCTATTTTCTGATGTCGGAGGAGAACGTCCGCAAAGAACTCGCGTTGCCCTGGGTCAGCTTCGGTTCCGACGCCGAATCGCCCGCGCCGGAGGGCGTTTTTCGGAAGTCGAATCCTCATCCGCGCGCCTACGGCAACTTCGCGCGGCTGCTCGGCAAATACGTTCGCGATGAAAAAATCATTCCGCTCGAAGAAGCCATCCGCCGGTTGAGTTCGCTGCCCGCGGAGAATCTGAAGCTCGAGCGTCGCGGCGCGCTCAAGCCCGGTTACTTCGCCGATGTCGTCGTGTTCGATCCCATGTCCATTCAAGATCACGCGACCTATGAAAAGCCGCACCAGTATGCGACCGGCGTGCGTCACGTCCTGGTGAACGGCGTGCCGGTGCTCAGGAACGGGAACCATACCGGCGCCAAACCAGGGCGCGTTGTGCGCGGGCCGGGATGGAGGAAGTAGCATGCGCGACCCGGAATTCCTGACGCTGGCGCCTTAAACTTTTGAACGATGCGCACCCTGCCGGCAACCGTTCTGGTGTTCCTGGGCGGGTTCGCCATCATGGTGTTGGAGATCATCGGGGCGCGTTTCCTCGCCAAAGACTTCGGCACTTCGTTCTATGTCTGGGTCAGCCAGATCGGCGTTATCCTCACGGCGTTGGCGCTGGGTTATTCGGTCGGCGGCGCCCTGGCCGACCGTTTTCAACGGGCCGTCGCTTTGACCTGGTTTCTGCTGCCCGCCGGCATCTTTACGATATTGATCCCGGAGTTTGCCGCGCCGCTCATCAATGCGATCGTTCTGCGTCATCCGGCGGATCGCGACATACCGCTGGTCTGGCAGAAGTTGGACCCGGCCATCGGCAGCGCCGCGATTTTTCTTCTGCCTTGTTTCGTGCTGGCCACCCTTTCGCCCTACATGATTCGTCTGGCAACGCGGAAGCTGGCCCACGTCGGCCGGATCAGCGGGCTGATTTACGCCGCCAGCACGGCCGGGAGCATTGCCGGCGTGTTCGTCTCGGGATATGTTCTGGTCGATCACATGAACCTGTCCGACATCTTCCGCGCCACCGGCGGACTAACGATCCTCCTGGGGTTCATGTGCCAGTTTATGGATCGTTGGTGGGACGACGGCAAAACTCAACCGGCCGAACGATGAAAGGCAGGAGTCGAACCATGGGTTGTGGCCGGTGGGTTGTTCCCGCTCTGATGGCGGCGCTGATGGCGACGGGTCCGGCAATTGCCGCCGTCGTTTTCGACACCGTTTCGCCCTACCACCATATCCGGGTCATCGACCAGCAAGGCATGCGCACTTTGAGCTTTGATGGTTCCCTGGAAACGCGGATGTCGCTGCGGGAGCCTTTGCAGGGGCATTTTGAATACATCGATTACTTCCACATGCCGTGGTTGTGGCGCAGTGACATGACCAATGTGCTGATGGTCGGCCTGGGTGGCGGCAGCATCCAACGGTCCTACCGGCATTATTATCCGGACGTGAACGTCGCGACCGTGGAGATCGATCCGACGGTCGTTCAGGTCGCCCGCGATTATTTCCAATTGAAAGAATCGCCGGTGCTGCAGGTGCACGTTTCCGATGGACGCGTTTATCTGCGGCGCACCAGCGCGAAATACGACGCGATCATCATGGATGCCTACGTCAAGAACCGTTACGGTTCCTTTATCCCCTACCATCTCGCGACCCGGGAATTTTTCCAGGTCGCCGGCGATCATCTGACGGAAAACGGGGTGCTGGCTTACAACGTCATCGGCAGTCTGCAAGGCATGCGGGCGGACATCGTGGGCGCGGTTTACAAGACGCTGAATTCGGTCTTCCCGCGCGTCTATCTCTTTCCTGCGCGCGAAACCTATAATGTGGTGTTTATCGCCACGAAATCGCCGCAAGCGACAGCACCGGCGATGCTTCAGCAGCGCGTGGAAGTCTTGGCGAAAAAGGGCCGCCTCAAGCTGCCGGGCTTTCGGAACTGTCTCCTTTCCTTCCGGGCGGAACCCCCGCCGACCGCCGCCCGTTCGCCGATCCTGACCGATGATTTCGCGCCCATCGACGGTCTGTTGAGCCGGGCGCAGTAAACCCTAACGTTGCATAAAAAAGCGCTGACTGCCCTACCGCGGCTCGCGCGCTGCGGTGGTGGTGCAACGCACATTCAACGCAGCGCGGGAGGGGAAACCAAAAATGGCAATGGCCACCAACAGTGAGAGTTGTTCCACACTTTGCAAAGTGTGGAACTGGCCGGCGCGGGCAATGGTCCGGAGGTCCGCCACCTTCATCTTTATGCAACCAGAGGGTAAACCGGCACGCGCGTTTGGCTGCCGGAACTCGCGTGTGCGCTTCTTGTTACTACCGCCATGTCCGAGGCTCCCCACTCAGCACGAGCGGGGGAAGAGCACGTTTCATCGGACTGGCGGGGATTTCGTGGCAGTTTCCAGATGCGCCCAACTCGTGGCGGTTGAGCAATCCAGCCTTGAGGTGGCGCGGGTAATGTGGCATGATCGGTTACGTCGCGCGCGTGGCGGAATTGGCAGACGCGCCGGACTTAGGATCCGGTCCCGCAAGGGGTGGAGGTTCAAGTCCTCTCGCGCGCACCATTTGCGGACACGTTCCTGGAGAGCCCCATTCGTTTCTGCACACGCATTGGGACCATGAATCTGTTCGTCCTCGTGCTCGTCGTCGTCGTCGTCGTCCTCGAAGCCAAGCCATCCAATCGAGGACGAGAAGGAGGACGAGGACGATAAAACTCTTTGAGTGCCCTAGCGGCGGTCTGGTGCGCGTCTAACGCGCGGCTCCAGACGTAGCAGCAGCCATCCTTGCTGGCGTAGAGGGCGGCATCTGGCGCCCGGAACCAATGCGGGAAATCGGCGGCGTATTCC
>DASPXS010000302.1:0-23578 GCA_035637175.1 Haliangiales bacterium
GCGTAGCGACGCTTGAACGATGGACTGCAGGACCAATGGCCGGGTCAAACGTCACTACGCGACGCGGCTCCCGCATCGCGCCTGTCCGTGGGCTAAAGCCCACGGCTACCCTCGAGTGCCGCTCTGTGGCACCGTCGCTACGCGACGCAGGCGAATGGGCGAACGCCATCGGCATTGGCGGCGTTTGCTCGGATGATCGCGGCCTGCGGTTATCTTCAACCAAACACATACTCCTCCTTGTAGTCGATTTCGTGTCTGTCAAGGAACGCGCGGTATTCCTCCTCGAACGATTTCAAGCGATGGTGTTCCCGCTGCCCGCGGATGTACTCCTCAACCTCAGGAATCTGGGATTTACCTACCGTGAACGCCGCATAGCCATCCTGCCACGCAAACCCGCCTAAACCGCGGAATGTTTCCTTCATCCAGCCAGACGAACCGCCTTTGATGAGTTGCAATGCCTGGCTGACCGATAGCGAGGCTGGAATGCCAAGGAGGAGGTGGATATGATTCTCGATGCCGCCCACAAGCAGCGCTTTCATGTCATGCTCGCGGGCAATGCCGCCGAGGTAAGACCATACCCGTTGCTCGATGTCCTGGTGGATCCGGGCTTCGCGATTTTTGGTGCTGAAGATGACGTGATAATGCAGGGACGTGAAAGTGTTGGCCATGCCCGGACGATAGCCGAAATCGTCCCGAAAAACGAGTGGGAAATGGTCTCGCCGACGGGACGCACATCTTGATTTCGTCGCGGAGCGACGACGTGATGGTAGCCGTGGGTTTCAACCCACGGGTCGGTCGGCAACAAGACATGCGTCGCGTAGCGACACTCGAATGGTTGCGGTGTCGGGTGGTAGGGGATTTCAGGCGTCGCTACGCGACGCGGTTCCGTCTCTGTGCTTATCCGTGGGCTGAAGCCCACGGCTATCGTCAAATGCCGCTCTGCGGCATGGTTGCAGTGCAACGCAGTCGCTGCCCTCAAGCCCGCGGGCGTCGTTGAATCAAGCTCGGCAAGCGTCCTTGTCTCTCACTCCTCACTCGACATCTCCTTCCCGCGAACCTCGCGGAATTGTTTGCTGCGAACGATCGTCTCGACGGCTGCGCCAATCCGGTATTCGTGGGACTTCATACGGTCGCGCATTTCGGAAATGAGCGGGCCGTCGGAGAGGAGCACGCCGCGGCCCAGCGAATAGCCGAGCAGTTTCCTGCAAAACTGTTTCAGAAACGCATCGCGCCGTTTCGTGAGCAGGTACTCGCGCAGGCCGTCAAGGCCGTTGAACTCCGCGCCATCCATGGTTTTTGCGCGAGTTTCGATGGGACGTCCCCCGAGATCGCGATCACGGAATCGGCCGATGGCGTCGAAGGCTTCGAGCGAATAGCCATAGGGATCCATGCGGCGATGGCAGCCGTAGCACTTCGGGTCGGTGCTGTGTTTCTCGGTGAGTTCGCGCACCGTCAGCGTCTCGGTCGCCTCGTCTTCGGGGAGACGCGGCACGTCCTTGGGCGGACGCGGGATCTTCTCGCCCAGGAGCACTTCGGCCACCCAGTCTCCGCGCAGGATCGGACTGGTGCGCGACGCGCCGGATTGCTTCGCGAGCGTCGTGGCCTGCGCGAGAATGCCGCCACGCGAGTACTTCTTCACGCCATCCACGCGCCGCCAGCCATCTTGCTGGAGTCCAACCTTCAGGTTGTCAGGCGAGGCCTTGAATTGTTCCGGCAAGGTGAGGCTTGGACTCCAACGGATGCCATAATGTTTCGCGAGCTCCTCGTTCAGAAACGTGTAGTCGGCGTCGAGAATGTCGAGCACCGAGCCGTCGCGCTGGAAGAGGTCGGTAAAGAAACGGATCGTCTCCTCGTACATCGCGCCGCGCAGACCGGCGAAGGTCGGGAAGTGGCGCTCGCTCTTTTCGCCCAGTTCGTTGAAGTCATAGATGTGCAGCCAGGCGCAGGCGAACTCGGTCGCAAGGCGGCGCACGCGCGGGTCGCGCGACATGCGGCGGGTTTGGGCGGCGAGCACGTCGGGTTTGCGGAGCGTGCCGCCCGCGGCGACGGCGCGCAGTTCGGCATCGGGCAGGGAGGACCAGAGGAAATAGCTCAGACGCGTGGCCAGCTCCCAATCGTTCACCGGCCCTGGCCGGTCGCCCGGGCCCGGCTTCTCTGCGTGATAGAGAAATGCCGGCGCCACGAGAACGCGCGCGAGCGTGAGCCGAATCGCTTCCTCGTGGGGAATCTCCTCTCCGCGCAGCTTGCGATACAGCCCGCGCAGTTCGACCTTTTCCGCGTCGGTGAGCGGACGACGATACGCGCCGTCGGCGAACTTCAATACCGCGTCCAGGTGCGCCGGTTGCGTTTCCAACAGATGCTGGCGGAACGCGGCGGCGCGTTGCTTGATCGGCTCGCGCATCGGCTCGAAGACGCTTGGGTCGGCGTCCTGCGTGGCGTATTGCCAGAGCTGCTCAAAGACATCGACGAGCTTGAGAGCGTCCTGAGCCACATAGTGCAACTCGTCCCAGAGCCGGTCGAGCCGGGCGGCCTGGGTGTCGTCGAGCATGAGGCGCCGGAACTGATGGTCCTCGCGATAATAGAGCGTGAGCGTGACCACTTCATCGACCGGCACAATCTTCGTGTAGCAAAGCGCCGCGGGGAAAACCTCGCGGAACTGGTCGAAGGCCCCCTCGATGCGTTTGCGCGCCGCGCTGCCATCATTCACGATGACGGGGGTGTTGTGCGAGGTGGTACGGTTGTTGGAATACCAGGGTCCTTCGCCGTCCTTCGTAGTGGCCTCAATGGTCAGGAGTCCTGAACTGCCCGCCGGTTTGTTGGTCAGCAGTTGGAGTTGAACGCTGCCCTCGGCGCCGGTGGTCTTGTCGAGCATGCCGGTCGTGACGAATTCGTATCCCGCCACGAGGTCGGATGGCAGGCGAATCTCGATGACCGCCGGCGCGCGGACGCACAGGCTGGCGGCGTCGATGGCCGATCCGTTCGGGTGTTTGCCGAATTGCGCGGGGTCGAGAGCCCAGGTGGCGGCAGGCGTCTCGACTGCCGTAGAGGGCGGCCTCTTGCCGCCCGGACTGGTGCTTGGCTTCACGACACTCCCGGAACTTGCCCCGCCTTTTCCGCCGGGCGGGACGCCCGGCTCTACGGCAGGCAGGATGCCTGCCGCCACCGGCGTGAACAGCGGCCCGCCCAGCGACGTGAGCTGGCGATACAACGCCGCGTCGGGCGAATCCGTTTTCTCGGGTGCGGCCGAAGTGAGCAGGATCTGCACTTCCTCGGCCAGTTTCTGTTTCTCCTCCGCGCTCTCGCTCGCCTGCCACTTCGCCAGCAGCGAGCCTGCAGGAATCACCGGGCCAAGCGGGCCGGCCTTGTCCGGTTCCGTGTAGAAATGCCAGACCCCTTCATTGCCGAGGCGGTCGGCGTGGGGATTGCCCGCGAGCACGTCGGGCGAAACATCCCTGGCCAGATCCCAGTCACGTCCGGCTTCGCCGGTGCTGGTGAGCAGGAGGTCCACCGCGGTGAGATCGCAGGAATGATTCGCATCACGCGGGCCGATGAGCAGCGACACGAGGTCGCCCGGCTGCACGGCGACATTCTCGATGGGCGCCGGTTTCACTTCCTTCGCCCCTTGAGCGATGCCATTGGCGAGACGCTGACGGTTTGAGCCGCGGCGGAGTTCCAACGACCAGGTCACGCCGTTGCCGCACTCTGGATGCGCGTGCTGAATGGCCGCCTCGACGCGGACCCTGCCTGCCACCGGGCTGCGCCAGCCCACGGCAGCCGCGAGCGTCGGCGATGGGTGCACCGCCACGCTGTGCGGTTTCATGTTGCCGGGAATGCGCACGTGCTGGTCGGAGGAATTGGCGACGAGATTGGGCGTTCCGCTTTTACCCCAGCCATTGATGAACGCGTAGCCGGAGCCGTTTGTGAAGGTGTCGGTGAAGTGACCCTCGACTTTGACCGGGCCGGACGAACCGACGCCGAGATAGGCGAGCCAGGCCGCGAGCGCGTCGGCATCGACCCCGCGTTGCCGGGCGAGTTCCGCGACATTTGTATCGCCTGCTTCGGCCTGGGCGGCAGCGGCCAGATACTTCGCGGTGGCGGACAAGGCTCGTTCCCGCCGGGCAGAAAGCGCGCGGCTTACGTCACGCACGTCCCGCAGCAACAACGTCATCTGGCCGGGGCCGGCGAGGCGGGGCTGTTCCCAGATCACGTAGTCGCCCTTGCTGCCATCGCCCGCATCTGATGCGCTGAGATAAAGCGTGACCTCCTTCGTCTCCGGCGACACCGGAAACTTGAACCGCAGCTCCTGCTTTGACTGAATCGGAGTGAGCGGCTCCATCCATGCCTTCGGGCCGTCTCGCTTCCCGATGTGGCCGACCGAATTGAATTTCCACAACGCGTGTTGCCATTGGGAAATCTCCTTCGCGAGATCCGCGGCGTCGCCGGGTTTGGCCGAACGCCAGCGCGCACGAATGGGGTCCAGAAGCAGGGACGGTTCGGTGGAGTTGAGGGTGTTCCAGAGGGTGGAGAGGTATTTCGGAGACAATCCTCTTTCGGCGGCAAAGGCGTTGAGGCGTTGCACTGTAGCGGCGGGCGTCCCGCCTGCCGTGGAGGGCGGCACCTTGCCGCCCGACATCGCGCTCGATGTTGCAGCGCGGTTGGAACCATCCACGCTTTTGCCGCCGGGCAGGATGCCCGGCTCTACGGCAGGCGAGACGCCTGCCGCCACTTCCAATGTCGCCTCGAGATACTTGTCCAGCGGCAACACGCCGCCGTCCTTCGTGTCGAAGCGAATGCCCTGCAAGTTCACCGACGTGCCGCCGCCGTTGTCCGTGAACTGGCGATATGTCCCACGAATCTCGGCCAGTAATTCCTCGGTCCAATCGCGGCCAGTGCTTTTCGGCGAGAAGCGAATCCCATCCGGTAGCAGCACCGCGTGACCGGCAATCTCCTTCGCGGCATCGAGATACTTGGTGACGAGCGACGGTGACATCACGAGCGAGTTGCCGACGTTCATGAAGCCTTCGCCCGAGGCTGAATCAGCCGGGAATTCTTTCGCCGGGTCGAGCGACTCGATGCCCGTCAGATCGCGAATGGTCCAGGTGTACTCTGCGTTCGAGAGTCGCCGCAGCACGACCGGACCGGGGTCGCCGGCGTGGGCGAGCGCGATTTTGTCCAGCACGCCGTTGGCCCAGCCGAGCAACTGGACGCGCTGTGCTTCGGCAGGGTGCGGCTTCTCTTTCGGCGGCATTTCGCCCAGGGTAAGCTGCTCGACGACACCCTGCCAGACCTTGGGATGCTTCATCACCTCGTTTAGCGAAGTGAACCGTTCAAGGTCGAGGTCACCCTTGTGCTTTTCCGTCGAGTGGCAGCCGAAGCAAAACTCTTTGAGCAGCGGCCGGATTTCCTTTTCGTAGTCCGCCGCGGTGCAGGGCAAGGCGGACGCGACGATCAGGATGAGGGTCTGGCGAAGGCTAAAGGCTGAAGGCTGAAGGCTAAAGGCCATCTCGGCGAAGGCTAAATTCTAAAGGCTGAAGGCTAAAGGCAATTTTTCGGTTAGTTACTCATTCTGTTTTAGCGTTTAGCCTTTAACCTTCACTGTGTCCCGGTCAGTTGATGGTGTGCAGGCCCCGCATGCTCTCGTCTTGCAGGCGCTTCAGCGCGTCCATTTCCTTCGGACTCCACTCTGGTTCGACGCTGGTATCATTCCTCTTCATCCCGATCGGAGCCCGTGCCGGAGCGGATGTCATATTTAAGGTCAGTGCAGCCTTTTCCACATAACCAATCGATCAAGGCAGGCGCGCCGTCACTGATGCGTTGGAAAGACAACCAGCTCAAGTGCAAGGCACGAGCTTTGCCGGACACCATACCGCCACGGGTGGAGAAGCGGTCCTCACCCGGAGTCACGCGACCGTTCACGAGCGGGAGCTGCCCCATGCGCTGGGCAATCTCTTGAAGGATTCTCGTTGTCACATCCTGATTCGTCCTGGTGGTGAAGGCGGGTATTGTGTTGAACAGATCGATGACCGCCGCATCCATCGGCCCTTCTGCACCGGTCTTGAGCCGGTTGAGCCGCTGCTTTCCTGAATCTTCGGCGAGGTCAGTCATCTCCCGGGTCAACGCCGTTGCTTCGGCTCCGTCGCCCTGCCGTTGCGCCTGGCCAATTCTCTTTTGCAAAGCGCGCATCCTGGGGTCGCTGTAACCATCCCATTTCCCGGTTTGCGCCCGCAGGCAGGTTTTCCGGGCGAGTTGATGCGCCGTGCGCTGTTCCGGGGTGCGGCGATCATCTGGAAGCCAGGGAGGAATCAACGACCGACTCGAATCGTTGGACAGGTATTCCTTCAGCTCGTTCTCAAGCTCTTTGGTCAGTCTTTCATCGGCCAACCGACAAGACACCGAGAAGGTCGCCGGAAAATTGGTGCTATCGACGAAAACCTCCTTCGTCAGGCGCTGAAGCTCGCCAAACCATTGCTCTCGGACTGTGTCTCCGCCCGTCGTCAGTGTGAGCAACAGTGAGTCGCCCAACGTCGCAAGCGAAGCGGACGACGGCAGTTGATTGGTCAGGATTTGAAACGACTTCGTCGCGTCACTACGCTTTGAAAAGTTTGCAATAATGGTGATTTGCGGCGCTTCGGAAACGGCGCCCGCCTGACCTCCCCGCCACGAGGGAGAGGCGCCGCATACCAATGTCCGCCTCGGCTGGTTCGCGGCGCCCGCCATCCATCCCCTGAAATCTCCCCGCTGTCCCACGATAAAAACCACGGCAAACACAGCCGCCATGCCCAGACTGGTGACATACGCGAACAACAACCCGATCGTCGCCAACCAACCAGGAGGCCGTGCATTTAACGTTTCGAAGACTTGCAGAGCCTGCTGTGCCAGCATTTTGTTTGTGGCCATCTTTGGCAGAGAATTCTTCACTTCGCCAATGACGGCCTGCGCCGTCTCTGTGGGGATCGTCTGGTCGTCCGGGGAACCCGGAGGCACCCCGCGCTTCCGCAACGTGTCTGTTATTCGAGCAATCCGGTACGCGGCGGGGACGCCAAACAGCATGAAAATGCCGAGAAACATCAGAACTTTGTCCCCCGAGAACGCGCCTCCCAACACGAGCGCGACGACAGCCATCACGCGGAAGGTCGCATCGAGCAGCGGATGCCGGGAGAAGAACAGCGCATGAAAGATCCAGCCCCCATCCAGCGGCAACACCGGCAGCAGATTGATGCCATTCAGAATAAGCATCACGAGCGCGATCTGAACCAGCAGCGGTTGGTGTGACACGAGCCCGATGCCGCCGATGACCGCGCCGAGGAGGATTCCCGGCGCGGGACCCATCATCGAGACGATCACCTTTTTCCAGCCGGGCACGTTGTAATGCCGTCCCGCCACTGCGGCGCCGAAGAACGGAAGGAAGAACATGCGCAGGTTGCGGTAATCGAATGCGCGCATCGCCAGGTAATGTCCCAATTCGTGAACGAAAAGAATGGGGACCAGCATCAGCGCATATTTCCACGACCACTGTTGCGACCCGGCGCCGACGAACAGGACCATCGACACGACAAAGATCAGGATCGCGTTGCCCCATCCTGTCTTCTTGTTCTGCAACCGGTTCAGCTCGACCAGCACGTCCGCGTGTTCCACCCCGCCGGCCGTAATCGTCTGCGCGGTCTCCAGCTTTTTCTGTTCCCCCTCCACTTCCGCCGGCGACATCTGGACGTAAAGTCCCCGCTGGACTGCATGATTGTGAGCCATCTTCTCGTATCGATCCCAGACCTGATCCTCGGCATCCGCCGACGGGAGCGGTTTTGGCGGATTCCGCAATTGCAGCGTTGCCAGCTTGTGCTGGTGGGATTCCAGAAGTCGTGCCGGGCTCGCTCCAACCAGCCGGTTGGCGGTCATACCGGGAGTGCTCCGGAATTTCTGCTTCTGATCCGCGGTGAAGAAAAACGTTCCGTCATTCAACTCGCTCACCAGCACGACCAGTTGGCTCTCCGCCGGTGGGTTGACGTTCGTGGCCAGCGTGTGCATGAGACGCACTATGATCTCTCCCGAACGATGCCCGAGGGCGATGAACGACGTTCGCGCATCGCGACGGATAGTCTCGAAGGAAAAGAACCGCGGAGAATGAAAACCAAGTTGCAGACACTGATCCAGCAGCGGCTGCAATTTCGCCCGAGCCTGCGGAGAAAACTCACTTTCGGCGACCTCCAGTTCGCGAACCGACTCAACCCGTCGAAACCCGGACCCGAACGGCATCTGGAGGTTGAGCCATTTGGCCAGCCAGGGAACGAGCGCTTTCCACGAAGGCAGGATGTTCCAATATTCCCGCAACGTTATCTTGCGGCTGTCGACTTTGAAATACTCAGCCATGCCGCTCTGCGTAAAGGTGTAATTCCGAATTCTGTATGACCCAGCCGGACGCGGAAATCATCTCGTCGATTCGCTGCCGGGCTGTTTCCTCCGGGGTCATCAAAGCCATCGGATAATACACAATCCGGAAGCGACGACAAGTGGGTTTGTTCCATCGGCGGGCGGCAGAAATTCCTTGACGATGGCGGCCGATTCCTTTTTTATCCTAGGGCATGGGTTTTCAGATGGGGCGCTGTTTTCACTTCCTTTTGCGCGTAAAGTCAGAGGTCACACCACCATTTCCCCTCTTCCGAGCCGTCTCCCCATCGGGCGGCGAGAGGGAAAGAACGTCTGAGACACCCCGCGCGGCGCAATCAATTCTGTGGTCGGGCATAGCTGTGGCGATGTTGCTTGCGGCGCCAGGTGTGCGTGCGGAGCAGGCCCCTGAAATCGTCCGGCTTGCAATGGATTTCAACCCCACGGCGGCAAACGGAAATCCAGGCGGGCTGCTGGTTTCGAACAACAAGCTTTATTTCGTGGGGACGGACGGGACGCACGGCATCGAGTTGTGGCAGACTGACGGCACGAATGTAACGCGTCTGACCGACCTGACTTACGGGAGCATCAATTCGTTTATCACTACGCCGGTGGAGTACAATGGCGAGATTTACTTTCGAGGTTCCGGAACGACGAACGGCACCATTAACCTGGAGCTTTGGAAATACAACGGCACGAACGCATCGCTCGTGGCGGAAATCAACCCGAGTGGCAACTCAAGTCCAAGCAGCCTTCGAATTTACGATGGCGTGCTCTATTTTGCGGCGTCGGATGGTTCAACGGGCACGGAGCTTTGGGCGTACGACGGCGTGAGTGCTTATCGGACGGCGGACATCAATCCGGGGGCAGGCAGCTCGAACCCGACCGGTTTGACGGTCTATGGTGGGCTTCTATGTTTCGCGGCGAGCAATAATATCAACGGGATTGAATTCTGTACTTTCGATGGCTTCGGCGTGGCCGTGGCGGACATCAACTCCGGGCCGGCAAACTCGAATCCGTCCGGCTTTACCGAATTCAACGGCGTGCTCTACTTTCAAGCGACCGAGCCGAGCGGCGGGGCGGAACTGTGGGGGTTCGACGGATTCAATTTGTTTCAGGTGGCGGACATCCGCGCCGGCAGCACGGGATCAAGCCCTGCGAATTTCCTGGTGTATAACGGCAATCTCTATTTCGCCGCCAACGACGGGGTGAACGGGACGGAGTTGTGGAAGTATGACGGCGTGAATCTCCCGTCGCAAGTGGCGCAAATTGCGGCGGGCAGTGCCAGTTCCAGCCCGGCCAGCCTGGCAGTGTACAACAACGTGCTTTACTTCGCGGCGACCGATGGAAGCTCCGGCGTCGAACTGTGGAAATACGATGGCTCCGCCGCCACACGCGTCGCCGACATCAATCCCGGCAGCGCCAATTCAAGTCCTGCGGGTCTGACGGTTTACAACGGCGTGTTGTACTTCGCGGCGACGGATGTTCCGAGCGGCCGCGAATTGTGGAAATACGACGGGACCACGGTCTCGCGTTTCGCGGAGATCAATCCCGGCAGCGGCGGCTCGTCCTTCGGCGGGGGCGAGATTTTCAACGGCTCATATTATTTCGCAGCCACCGGCACCAACACCGCCTTCTATAAATACGACGGCACGAATTTCACGGTGGTCAGCACGACGCGTTATCCGGAAAGCGGCGGCGATCTGGTGCTTTACAAAGGCGCCTTGCACTTCTCAAATTCCGGCGGCTCGATCGTGGATCAAATCTGGCGCTACGACGGGACCAATTTCACCTCACTGGGCGGAGTGTTTCCCGGATACTTCGGCGAGCTGAGGGAGTATCAAGGTGTTTTGTACTTCTCCGGGAACGAAAGCGCGCACGGCCGCGAACTTTGGAAGTGCGACGGCACCAATGTCACGTTCGTGACGGACATTTACCCCGGGGGCAACAGTTCAAGCCCGTATGCTTTGAAGGTGTTCAACGGCTTCCTGTACTTCTACGCAAACGACGCTTCGGGTTTCGGCCTTTGGAAATTTGACGGAACGAACGCGTCGCGTGTCAACGGAGCCATCCCTTACGGGCTCGGCGGCCTTTTGGAGTATAACGGCAAGCTGTATTTTGGCGCCGGCACGAACAACAGCGATTTCGAGCCCTGGACATACGATGGAACAAACTTGACCCAGTTGGCCGGCATCAATGTTTTCAACACAAATGCTATGCCGGTTTTTTGGACTGTGTATCGGGACAAGGCCTACTTCTCGGCAAATGACGGCGTTCACGGCTCGCAGTTATGGAGCACCGACGGCACCAACGTTACTCGCATCACCAGCCTGGCGGTGAGCGCCGGCATCTATTCGTTCCCGTTCCTCGACACGCTTTACTTCTGGGGGAACGACGGACTGACCGGTTACGAACTGTGGAAGTACGACGGCACGAGCGTGTCGCAAGTCGCGGACATCAACCCGGGATTTTCAGATTCGCTCCCGACGCCTCACCGGGCTTACAACAACGTCTATTACTTCGAGGCCAACGACGGCTTGCACGGCACTGAATTATGGCGATTGGATCCCGTCTCTCAATTGGTTCGGATTAGCGGGATTACGCGGCAGGGCAATAACATCTCACTTTCATGGACCGCGCCGGGTGGAATGACCAACGTGCTGCAGGCCACCAGCGGCGGGCCGGGAGGGAGTTTCACCAATAACTTCACGGATCGCAGTGGTCCACTCGTGTCTTCTGCCGGCGACATCGTCACCCTGAACTATTTGGACGTTGGCGGCGCGACCAATTCACCGGCGACATATTATCGCATTCGCGTTCCCTGAAGGCCGGTTTGCTGAGCCACAAAAAAACGGAGCTGAATCTGGCAGTCCTCTCTCGGCGTCCCCGCCCTGCGCGGCGAACAGGTAAAGGTGATTCTACACCCCGGCCAGGGCCGTGTTCAGCAGCGGTTTGACCGAACTGAACAGGCCCGGGCTCGAGTCAACGAAGGTATCCATCGAGTTTTATTTGCGACCCACCAGCACGCCCACCAGAAGTCCCATCCCAAAGGCGACGCCGAGAGACTCATAAGGATGTTCCCGGATCACTTTGTCGGTGGCTTTGGCTCCCGCGACGGTTTTCTCTTCCAGACGGTGGTAGGTTGCCTTGGCGGACTCAATCGCCGAACTCAGGCGCATACGCAACTCGTGCGACCCGTTGCCTTTCTCGCCAGACACGGTCTTGAGCAACTCCTCCGCGTCCTTCGTGACGGTCTTCAGGTCGGACACCAACCGGTCGGTGTTTATTTCGCTCGCATTCATAGTCGTGTTTTCCTTTCTTTGGTTTTTGTTTCGATACTGTTTCAGAAACTGACACCTCAAACCTCCAACGAACCACTGTAGCGCGGATTCGCCATTTGCGCGCAAAAAAAATTCAATAAATTGATGCTGAAGAAACCCGATTTATCCGGAGGTCAATGTCTTCGGAGAACGTTGCCGGTTGTCATCAAGCCGGAATGTGGCAGATTCAATCGCAAACTTTTCTGAAACCAAAAACTGCTTATGCCCAAGATGCGTGCCGCACAGATCGTCCGCCCGAACGGGCCGTTTGAAATTGTTGAACGCGAAATCCCACAGCCCGCCGCCGGCTGGGTGCGGATCAAAGTCCAGGCGTGCGGCATCTGTCACAGCGATTCCCTGGTGAAGGAAGGCCTTTGGCCGGGGCTGCAATACCCGCGCGTTCCCGGCCATGAAGTGGTCGGGACGGTGGATGCCGTGGGCGCGGGGGTTTCGCAATGGAAACCGGGCCAGCGCGTGGGCGCGGGCTGGCATGGCGGTCATTGCGGTCATTGCGATGCCTGCCGGAGCGGCAATTTCTTCGGCTGTCAGGTCGCCCTCCAAATCACCGGCATTTCCTTCGACGGCGGTTATGCCGATTACATGCTTGCTCCCGCCATGGCGCTGGCATTGGTGCCGGAGGATTTGTCCGCGGTGGAAGCCGCACCGTTGATGTGCGCGGGCATCACGACTTACAACGCGCTTCGGAACAGCGGTGCGCGGCCCGGCGACGTGGTGGCGGTGCTTGGCCTCGGCGGTCTCGGTCATCTCGGAGTGCAGTACGCGGTGAAGATGGGGTTCAAGACGGTCGGCATCGCGCGCGGGCGGGACAAGGAACCCCTGGCGCGGGAACTGGGGGCGCATCACGCAGGATACGCTTACGTTCAGTGTGCTCGCGGGCGTTCGATCCATGAACGAAGTGTTTCCGCTCGAAAAAGTCGCGGAGGCTTACGAACGGATGGGGAGCGGCAAGGCAAGGTTCCGGGTGGTGCTCACCACCGGGCAATGATGGTTTTCTCATACGGTACGGTGCGGAGCGGGCAATCGAGAAGTTGTGTGAGGATTTCTCGCCCGTGCTCCCGTCCTGGTCCGGTGTGTACTGGATGTGTGGCGCGACCTTGTGATGTATTCGAGGACGCTCCAATCTCCGTTATCAATGAAGAGTGATCAAGTGCCTCTCTGACCACGAACGTCTATCATTACAACAATCGCAACTTCCCGCGTTTTATCACTGAGAGCCGGGGGTTCACGTTGATTGAACTGCTGGTTGTGATCGCCATTATCGCAATCCTGGCTGCGATGCTGTTGCCCGCGCTGAGCAAAGCCAAGGAGGCGGGAAACAAGACGAAATGCGCGAGCAATCTGCGCAATATGGGATTGGCCATGCTCATGTACGCGGATGATAACGACGGGTATATCCCGCGCGGCAATCAGCCGCTCTGGTGGCAGGTGCTCACCCCAATGCTTGGGGGTCGCGTGAAGGAAGATTACGGAAAGGTTCGAGTCTATGTTTGTCCCATAATTACCGTGGATGATTGGCGCGAGCAGCAGTATTGAGGTTGAGGCCACGCTGACCGTCGCGATCGACCGGGCAACTCATTTGAAGCGGATGCGGATGGTCTGGGTCAGCCGGCCGAACAACGACTGCTTTTTCGGCGCGTGAGTCGCTGCCGGCGCCCCCGGCAACGGCTCGCAGGGCCCGGAGCACGACGGGCAAAAGACCCTGGTTTTTCCCCCCGCAAGCCGCAGGACGTGGATACACTCTTCGCAAAAGGCCTTTTGGCATTTGACGCACCTGACGATGGCTCTGTCTTCGCGATGGTTGAGGCACGACAGGGAGCCGTCGGGCAACACGGCGGAATCCGGAGGTTGCTCGACCTTCAATTCGGGAATGGCGACATGCGCCGGTGCGGTTACGGGATGCGAGTCCAGGCGCAATTCCGCGCTGCCCAGCCGCAGGACCTGGCCCGGCTTGAGCTGCGCTTCCTGGATCGGCTGGTCGTCAATGTACGTGCCGTTGGTTGAACCCAGGTCTCTGACCGCCACGGAACCTTCGGAGACAACGATCTCGCAGTGAAAACTCGACACGGTGACATCGTGGATCCGGAAGTCGTTCGTGGGGTTGCGCCCCAAGGTGTTGAATCCCGGCTCCAACTCGAATGTCCCCGGACGGGTCAGACCTGTTAATAAAAGCTTGTTCATAAACGTCTCGCCCACCTTGCCAACAGTTTATCGCCGGGAACATTGATTGTCGAACCGATTCTCCGCGGCGAGGCGGTGGCGTGGGCTTTGGACGGCGCGGATCTTCCAAGTAATTACTTGGAAGATGCACCCTTTGGACGGAGCGCAACAATTTGCAGTGGTCAGCTCGCGGCTCCGTGGTATAGTGCCAGAGTCTCGCCTAACCCAGACGGCCAACATGAAGGTCATCGGCAACATCAGCGCTATTTTGGAGCACAAAGATCGTCAAATCTGGGCTATCGCGCCGGAAGCCACAGTGTTCGACGCCATTCGATTGATGTCCTCGAAGAATGTCGGAGCGCTGGTGGTCCTGGAGCGGGAGCGATTGGCCGGCATTATTTCCGAACGCGATTACACCCGCAAGGTCATCTTGAAAGGCAAGTCATCGCGGGATACGGAAGTCCGGGAAATCATGTCCACCCCGGTCGTCGTGGTCAGCCCCGAACACTCGGTCGAAGAATGTATGCGGCTGGTGACCGAACACCGCGTCCGTCATCTGCCGGTGCTGGACGGAGACCGAGTGGTCGGCGTGGTTTCCATTGGTGACCTGGTGAAGTGGATCATCTCCGCGCAGAGCACCACCATCAATCAACTGGAAGGTTATATTACCGGCCAATACCCGGGCTGAGGCCCGGGTCATCTGGCCGGCTGGTCCTTGCGTGGGAACAAGGGAGCCAGTTCGCCGATCTTGTGTCCGGCGCTTAATCCGCCCCAGAGAACTCCGGCCAGTCTGTCTGGCGGATCACCAAGTCCCAGTTGCGCATAAATCTTTTCCGCAGTTGCGGGAATGAACGGCCAGAGCAGCACCGCCAGCACGCGGCAAACCTCCGCCAAATTGTAGAGGATTTCATCGAGCCGCGTCGCTTTCGTCGGGTCCTTGGCCAGTTTGAACGGCGCGGTTTGATCCACGTATTGGTTGGCGCGGTTCACGATCGACCAGATGTCCTGCAGCGCCTGCTGCAGATGGTTCGCGCCGAAGTCGCCTTTGATTCGTTGGATCGCCCGGTTCACTTCGTCACACAGTTCATCGGAGCGCTTCGGCACAACGCCGTTGCGATAGCGCTGCAGCATCGACAGCGAACGGTTCACGAGGTTGCCCAGCCCGTTGGCCAATTCGGCCGAGTACCGCGCCTGAAAACCGGCATCGGTCCAGTTGCCGTCCGGGCCGATGTCCAGTTCGCGGACGACGTAGTAGCGAAACGCGTCCACACCCCATTCATTCATGACCGTAATCGGGTCCACGACATTGCCGGTGCTCTTGCTCATTTTTTGTCCGTCCTTCTGCCACCAGCCGTGAGCGAGGATTTGTCCGGGCAAAGGCAGACCCATCGCTTTCAGCATGATGGGCCAGTAAGCCGCGTGAAATTTCAAAATGTCCTTGCCGATCACTTGAAGGTCGGCCGGCCACAGTTCCACATTCGAGTTCTGATTTTTGCCTTCGGATTTCAGCGCGGCCAGCACAGCCGGATCGCCGTGCGCGGCCGGGATGCTGATATAGTTCACCAGCGCATCGAACCAGACGTAAGTGACAAAGTGTTCGTCGAAGGGCAGGGGAATGCCCCAATTCAATCGGGCCAGGGGACGCGTGATACAGAGGTCCTCCAGCGTGTTGTTTTTGAGAAAACCGAGCACTTCGTTGCGGCGTTCGGACGGCTCGATGAATTCTCTTCCTTGCGGATCGATCCGGGGATGTGACTCGATGTGGTCAATCAGCCACCGTTGATGCTGACGGAGTTGAAAGTAATAATTGTCCTCGACCAGCTCCACGACCTCGCCATAGCCCGGATCGAATGTCCCGTCCGGCCGGCGGTCCTTTTCAGTCAAAAAGGTCTCCTCTTTGAGCGAATAGAAGCCGCGATACTGCGCCTTGTAAAAATGGCCCCCCGCGCGAAGCCTGGACAGTATGGCCAGCACCACTTCCTTGTGGCGCGGCTCCGAAGTGCGGACAAAGTCGTCGTTGGAAAGATTGAGCTCTTTCGCAAACCTCTTCCAGGTCGCGGCCAGATCATCGCAATACTCCTGAGGTGTCTTGCCGGTTGCCAGGGCGGACTGCTGGACTTTCTGACCGTGTTCATCCAACCCGGTCAGAAAGAAGACCTCCTCGCCGAGGCTGCGATGGACCCGGGCGATCACGTCCGCGACGATTTTTTCGTAAGCATGGCCGAGATGCGGCTCACCGTTCACGTAGTCAATCGCGGTGGTCAGGTAAAAACGTTTGCTCATGCCCGGGCGTACTTTGACGGATCGCGACAGGATTGGCAACTTCGAGGATAACGGCGGCGCGTCTTGAAATTTGCGCGTTGGCATTGAACATTGCGCAGTTGTCCCGTATAAAACGCCGCGCTGGAATTCCCTGGTGCGCTCTCCCGGACCGGGTAACGTCGGGGACCTTATGGAAGCGTTGACTAAAGAAATCGGCAATTTTCTCCGCATCGTCATGGGCCAGCGGCTGATCGGCAGTCTGACCCTGGGCGACCTGGTAGTGCTGATCGCGTTGTTTGGTCTGGTCATTCTGATCGAGCGGACGCTCGTCCGTCACTTCGTCGCGCGCGTGCTCCGGCGAACCCAGATGGACCCGGCACTGCAATTTGCGGCAGGCCGGATCGCCAGTTACGGGGTCATCGCCTTCGGCTTTTATCTCGCGCTGTTGATGGTCAACGTCAACCTGAGTTCGCTGGCGGTTTTGGCGGGCGCCATCGGCGTCGGTCTCGGTTTCGGGTTGCAGAATGTCATCAGCAATTTCGTCAGCGGCCTGATCATCCTGGCGGAGCGTCCCATCGCCCTGGGCGACCGGATTGAAGTGGGCGGCGTCGCCGGCCAGGTCAAACAAATCAACATGCGCAGCACAACCGTCGTGACGAACGACAATATCTCCATTATCGTGCCCAACGCCGATTTCATCGCGCAGAGCGTCACCAATTGGAGCCACAGCGATCCCAAGGTGCGCTTCCGCATTCCCTTCGGAGTGGCGTATGGGACCGATCTGCAGAAGTTGCGGGCGCTGATGCTGGGTATTGCGCAGGAACACCCCAAAGCGCTCAAGCAGCCGGCGCCCGACCTGTTCTTCGCCGGTTTCGGCGACAGCTCCCTCAATTTCGAGCTGGCGGTTTGGACTGAGGAAATGACCTTCAGTCCGCGACGTTTTCGCAGCGACCTCTATTACGCCATTGAGAAGAAGTTGCGGGAAAACAATATCGAAATTCCGTTCCCGCAGCGTGACCTCCATTTGCGCACCGGAAATTTCGTTTCGCAAACCGCGGGGCCCTGAACGGGCCGCTACCCGAGCGCCAGGGCGCCTGAGAGGGCCGCCAGCAGCCAGATCAAGAGCACGGCGCGAGTGCGGCTCCAGCCACGAGCGACCAGACGATGTGAAAGATGATTGGTGTCGCCGACGTAGAATGGCCGGCCCGATTTCCAGCGAATGATCACGACCCAGACCAGATCAACCAACGGCACTGCCAGGACGAGCAAGGGTTTGAAGACAGCCAGAACTTCCGGGTTCTGGCGGGAGTAAAAGTGCGGGAGGATCGCGATCACTGCCAGCAGGTAACCGACCAGATGGCTGCCGGCATCGCCGAGAAAGGCGCTGGCCGCGGGAAAATTGTAAGGAAGAAAGCCGAGCAACGCGCCGGCGCTCACCAGCGCGATCAAGGCCACCAGATACTGTCCCGCGGCGGCGGCAATCAAGGCGAAATACAACGCCGCAATGGCGCCCAGGCCGGCGCAGAGACCGTTCATGTTGTCCATAAAATTCAAGGCGTTGGTCACGGTCAGGATCCAGAAAAGGGTGATGGCGTAGCTGAAAAGCGCGCTGTGGACAAACAACGTGATGCGCACGCCCGCCGCGGCGACCAGGAGCGCGATGACACATTGGCCGCTGAATTTCACCGACGGACGCAGTTCATATTTATCGTCCAGGCAACCCAGGGCCACCATGCCCAACGCTCCCAACAGAATGGCGATCAGCTCAACTTTGCGCCGGCTCAGGCCGTAACTCAAGAGACCCGCAGGGTTGATACCCAGCAGGTCGAATTTCGCGGCGATTGCTCCCGCCGCCAGGGGAACCGCCAGACCGGTTAGCAGCGCCAGGCCCCCGGCCAGCGGCACTGGCGCCTGGTGAATTTTCCGGGGGCCGGGGTCATCCACCAGGGCGACGCGCGCGCACCATTTTCGCCAGAGCGGCAGCGTGATCAGCGAGGTGAAGAAGGCGCCCAGAATAGCCGGCAGATAGGCATTGAAAGGAAAGCTCATGGCGCTCGGGGAGCGGAATGCCGGGCGCGGAGTTTCGAGTAAAGCGCGCACAATTCGTCCACCATTCGTTCCACGGGAAACCACAGTCTGACCAGTTGCTGGCCGCGGCGGCCAAGCCGTTGGCGCAACGCGCTGTCGCGCGCCAGGCGCACCAGCCGCTCGCTCAGCCCCGCCAAATCGCCGGGTTGCAGCAGAAAACCGGTTTCGTTATCGAGACAAATTTCCCTCGCGCCGTCGCAGTCGTAGGCAACGACCGGTCTGGCCTCCGCGAGCGCCTGGGGCAGGGCGCGCGGCAGGCCTTCCCGCCGGGACAAATGCACCAGCGCATCCATGACCGCGATGTAGCGTGGCATTTCGGCCGGGGGAACCAGTCCGGCAAATATGAAATGTTGGCCGAGGCCGCGCGCGCGGGTGATGGCTTCCAGCCGGTGTCGCCAGGGGCCGTCGCCCACGAGCAGAAATTTCATCCGGGGACAGCGGTTCACCAATCGCGTCGCGACGGCAATCAAATCGTCGTGGCCTTTGAGCTTGAACAGCCGGGCAATTTTGCCGACCACAAAGTCGCCCGGCCCGACGCCCAGGCGCCGGCGCAAGGCGGGATCGTCTTTCACGGACAAGAACGGTTCCAGCGGAAAGCCGCTGAAAATGCGGGTGTATTGCGGAGGCCGACCGATTCCGGCGGAGAGGTATTGTTCGGTCATCGCGCGGGCCACGGTGACGAAGTGCGTCGTGAACTTTCCGGCGTACCGTTCCGCGGAGAGAAACAGCGCGTTGGCCAGGAGGTTCTGGAATGGGCCGAAGGACGGTCCGTGGATGGTATGGACGATGACGGGCACGCCGGCGCGGCGGGCGGCGAGCCGCCCAAGGATTCCCGCCTTGCCGCTGTGGGTATGAACGATTTCAGGTCGTTGCGCGCGAAAGACGGCGGTGAGCCGGCGCAACGCCTGCCTGTCTTTCCAGGGATGAAGGGCCCGGACCAGTTCGGGCACGATCGTAAGCAGATCGGGGACGCCGGCCACTTGCGTTTCCAGCGAACCTTCGGGACCGGCGGTGGGGCCTGAAATCAGGTTGACTTTGAGGTCCGGTTTGAGGCGCAGGCCGAGGACTGAAGCCACTGTGTTTTCCTGCGCGCCACCGACGATGAGCCGTGTGATGACATGCGTGACGCGCATCGCGGAGTCAGTGACCGGCGGATGCCTTGAGTTGTCTGAGTCGTTCAGTGGTTTGTTTTGACTCGTCGGTGTCGGACGGAGCGTATTTCAAATAGGCTTCGTAATATTTGATGGCGGCCGGAACGTCCTTGCGTTGGAAAGCGATTTCACCCAACCCCCAGTAAATCGGGTAGGCGGTCGGCGCCGTTTTTTGAATCGTCTCGTAGTCTTTGCGGGCGGCGTCGAGCTGGCCGCTTTGAAGATAGGCGATGGCGCGATTCCTCAATGCCGCCTGATTGTTCGGCTGCAGTTTGAGCAGTTTGTTCATGGGATCAATCGCTTCGCTGTAGGCCCTTGTTTGAATGCAGATGGCGCCCTGGTCGAGTAGGGCCTGCGCGTTATCCGGCTGCCGCTTGAGCACGGCGGCAACAGCGGTTTTGGCCTGGTCATAGGCCCCGAGCTTCATGTTGAGGTACGCTTTGTTCAGCAACGCGTCGAGGTTGTCCGGCCGGAGCTTCAACTGTTCATCGATGGCGACGAGCGCATTGGTTGGACGTTGGGACAGAAGATAAAACTGGGCCAGGGCATCCAGCAGGATTTCGCTTTGTGGATGCCGTTGCCGCGCATCGAGCAGGAGGGTCTCCGCGGTGTTGGTTTCGCCTTTGCCGAAATGCGCCATCGCCTCGATGCGCGCCAGCTCGACCTCGTTGGTCGAGGTGAGGGGATGCGCAGCGGCGCGGTTGCGGATGTCGGCGATCACCTCCAGCGCCTTGTCCGGGAGTTGGCCGGCTCCAAAGACCTGCGCCAACCAAAGACGGGCGTCCAGGTTGTCCGGTTCGAGCTCCAGCACGCGCAGGAATTGCAGCGCCGCCTGCCGGAAGAGGCTTTGCGAGATGAATGTCTGTCCCAGGCGAAAACAAATGCCGGGATCGTCAACCGGCCCATTTACGCCCAGGACCGCGTTCCAGGACCGGTAACGGCCGAATTTCTGGTCCAGCGATTTCTCCGTTTCCGCGGCTGGGGTCGCCCCGGAACGCAGCGTCCGGTTGAAACTGAAATTGATATCGGCCGCGACATTGTCCGGATTCAGCTTTCGCGCCAGGGCGAATGCTTGCGCCGCATCGTCAAGGCGCCGCAGCTTTTGCAGTTCGACACCCCACGCGTTCAGCGCCCGCGCGTACCAACGGCCGACCACACGGGCGTCGTTGATCTGCCTGCCGATGAGCAGGGCCAACCGGTCGAGGGCGGGACGCGCGTCGCTCCAAAACTTCTGGTTTTCCTGGATGGCCGCTTCGCTCAGCGCGGGGGGAGTGATCGCGTTCGTGGCATAAGGGGCGAGGTGATAAACCATGCCGCGCGGCTGCGGATAAAGCGTCTCAAAATAATATCCGAAACTGGGATGCAGATAATAAACCTCGTTGCTGCGAGCCAGCCCGGTCAGCTCATAGATCAAATAGCGCGGATCGATCGCCGGCACGGGCGCTTCGGATGTTGGGAGTCCCGGCCATTGCCGCGGGAAACGCTTGTGCAGCGACTCCTGATAAACCACGTACGGCAACAGACGCGTATCGGCCAGCAGGGCATCATCGGTCGGGTTGCTTTGCTGCAGGATGTTCTGCGCCAGCAACAGGATAAACGGGTCGTCGGCCAGCGCGACGGCGCCCTGCGCCGGCAATCGGCCCGTGGTGAGGCGCGCAAATTCACGAAGCAACGAACCGTCGTTCGCTCGAATGACCGGCACGTTTTTGTACAGCAAACCGAGTGGCGTTCCGATCACTGCCATCCACACCGCCGCGGTTACCAGGCGGTTTATCAGGCGGGAGCCCGCCGAGATTCGCTGCCATGTTTTCGCCACCTCGCGCCCGCAGACCAACAGGAAATACCCGGCGAAGTATCCCAGGCAAAGCGCGCCCAGATAATAGAACGTCAAAAAAGGCGCGCCACTCGCCGGTTCGTCCACTTGCCGAAGCAGCTTATCCATCAACATCCGCGGCCCGAACGGCGGGTCGAAAGCGACCCAGATCGCCGCGGCAAGAAACAGCGCGTGTACCACGCGGAACATGAGCGTGGTGATCACCGCGCCCGCCGGGCTGGTTTCGCCAAAGGTGGACGGCCAGCGGATGCTGATAAACAACAGGGGCAACAACGAGGTCAATCCGGCGAATAACACGAGGTATCTTGGGAAACCCAGCAGGGTCTTTAGCTGTCCATTCCATATTTCCATCTTCACCAACCGCAGCGCCTGCCGGAAGCTGAAACCAGACGGGTCGCTCAGCGCGTTCAGCAATGGCAGCAGCAGATAGAGCGTCAGCCCCGCGGCGCCCCAACCGAACATTCTGGCCAGGAACCGAGATTCAAAGAAGCCCAACCCCTTGATCCAAATGAGCGCGGCCAGGTAAACGGGAAAAAATCCGATCATCGCGTAGTTGTTCGTCGCCGCGATGACGCAAACCAGCGCCGAGCGCGTCAGCCAGCTTTCCCGTTGATCGATGCGATATTCCAACAGGCACCGGACCACATAAGCAAAGAGCAGGAGATCGAGCATTTCGCCGGTCGCGGCGGTGGCATGTTCCCAGAAGGTTAATTGCAGTCCGCACGCCACGACCGCGAACAAGGGCGGCGCCCACGCGGCCGGGATGCTCAGGAGGGAAAACTCGCTCCGTTCGCGCTGCCGTTGTTCGCGTGTCCGATCGTGCGGCAGGAGCGCCACCGACCGCGCCAGCAAACCGAGCGACAACGAAGCGCACGCTGCGGCGAACAAGTTCAAAGCCGCCGGTTGCCAGCCGGCCGGCAGCCCGCGAAAGGGAAAGGTCAACAGGAAATGCAGGGGCGCATTCAGTGGCGGCGCAGCTTCGCTGCCGACGCTGGACACAGTCGGCAGGCTGGCCAGCGACACCCAACGGTTCAGTGTCAGCGCGTAGCCCAAAAGGGCCGCCAGCACGATCCACTGCGGGAGGCGCGATTGCACGAAACTGCACTTGTCCTGATTTTCCATAGCATTGAGTTGGCCAGAGTTGAAACCATGCGCCCCGTCTTGGCAAGGCTGGTTTGTGAATCACGGCGCCGGGCCGGCCCGCAAATCGGCCACGCATTCGACGTGTTGGGTCTGGGGAAACATGTCCAACGGAATGGCTTTCACCAACTCATAGACCCCGTCGCCGCACAGAACGTTCAAGTCGCGCGCCAGTGTCGCCGGGTGGCAGGAGATGTAAATGATTTGCGAGGGACGCGTCTGCCGCAGCAGTTCGACGATGGCCCGCGAACAACCGACGCGCGGCGGGTCCAGCACCACGGCCGTGGCGCTCGCGGCAAAACGCTCGAGTAATCCGGGCAAAAGTTGTGCGACGTCGCCGACCCAAAACTCGCCATTGGCCCGCTGCCGGTTCTCGGAGTTGCGTCGCGCCGCCCGGGTGGCCATCGGGTCAATCTCAATTCCCGCGAATGAATCCACCAGTTCCGCCAACTCGACGGCGAAGAAGCCGACACCGCAATACGCGTCCACCAGATGTCGCACGCCGCTGTCGCGCACGCGTTCGCGCACGACTTTGATCAGCCCGGGCAACAGGAAAAAATTATTCTGGAAAAACGAATCGCGGGGCACGTCCCAGCCTTCCGGCGCGACGCGCAATACGACTTTAAGACCGCCTTTCGGCGGCGGATGGGCGCGCACGCGTTTGATGTGTTCATTGAGCGCCGGTTCGGCGATGGGGCATTCCTCGATATCCACCACCAGCCGGTTGTCGTGGCGGATGAAGCCGAGGTTCAGGCCCTGTTTGAATTTGTCCCACTGGCTGCGGATCATGATGCGATTCCGGTAACCGTAAGGTTGAGGGCAGGGAACCACCGGTTCGATAACCGTCTCCCTGAAGCCGCCGACGCGCTGGAACAGATCAACGACCTGTTTGTGTTTGAGTCGAAGCTGCGCCGGGTAATCAATGTGCTGGTACTGGCAGCCGCCGCACTCGCCAAAGTAGCGGCACGGCGCCGGGACACGGTCAGGGGACCCCTTCAACACTTTCAACAGGCGCGCCCGCGCAAATTTCTTCTTCACCTCGGTGATTTCGACTTCGACTTCCTCGCCCACCAGCACAAACGGGACAAAGATGACAAAGTCATCCACGCGCGCCACGCCCTCGCCGCCGAAGGCAATGTCGTGAATCGCGACGGTGAGTCTGCTTCCGACCGCCGGGGCCGGCGGAGGATGCGTTGCGTCTGTCATCGGAATGATGTCTTGGCAGG